>JALVCY010000338.1 GCA_027009605.1 Saprospiraceae bacterium | reverse complement strand
CAACCTTCTCAACTTTCTCAACCTTCTCAACTTTCTCAACCTTCTCAACTTTCTCAACCTTCTCAACTTTCTCAACCTTCTCAACCTTCTCAACCTTCTCAACTTTCTCAAAAAAAAATTGCATCTTTCCGCTACATAACGTATCTTTGCGCTATAAAGCGAAAAAATCGTTATACCATGAAGAAATTAACTGCCACCGAAGAGCAAATAATGCAAATGATTTGGGACGAAAACCCCATCATAGTCAGTGAGATTATCGCCAAGCTACCGGAGCCCAAACCGCCACATAGCACGATATCTTCTGTAGTCCGGATTTTGGAAAAAAAAGGTTTTGTGACGCACAAGGCCTATGGACGAACCCATGTCTATTCCCCTATTATTGCTAAGAAAGACTATACCAAACGCTCTATTTCGACCTTAATCGCAGATTATTTCAAGGGGTCTCCGTCAGCCTTGGTGTCGTTTCTCATCCAAGAAAAACAAATCGATGAAAAAGAAATCAATGACCTAATCAATCAAATAAAAGACGATGAATAATCTCCCTACACTTTTGGAAATATCCTTGCATTGGGCTATTTGGTTGAGTCTATACTACCTATTGCTCTACAAAAAGACCTTTTTCAAAATCAACCGGATTTTCTTAGTTACCACGCTGCTTCTAGGTATCTTACTTCCTATAATCCAACCTTTTTTTCCGGTCTCCCAAAACGCCGGATTGGTGATTTCCATTCCCGAAGTTGTCATTACCGCCCATCACACCGTCGCCCATGCCGGCACACTCACTCCGCAAACAACCAATTGGTATTCAATTATTTACACCATAGGATTGGGGATTAGCACTATTCTTTTTCTCTTCAATATCGGCAAGCTGGTCTTTTACATCAATCATTTCAAAAAACAAAAAGCGGGCAAGTATTTACTTGTCGAATTGCCCCAAAATCCCATCCCCTTCTCTTTCTTTCATTTCATTTTTATTTCTCGAAAGAGTGCTTACACCAAACAAGAATGGAATCAAATACTCGCCCACGAGCAAGCCCATAGTGACCATTTTCACTCCGTAGATATTCTCCTTGTGGAAATCATTAAAATCTTTTTCTGGTGGAATCCGCTAGTTTATTTCTACAAAATAGCACTCCAAGACATACACGAATATCAGGCAGACTTAGCCACCACCCAAAACCACAACAAAAAAGCATATAGTCGATTATTGCTCAGGCAAATGCAATCCGGAAGGCAAGTTGCCATCACCAGTAATTTTATTCATTCACAATTAAAAAAACGCATTACCATGATGACTGTTTCACCATCCCCTTCCAAGGACTTATGGAGATATTTCCTTGTGATTCCCCTTTTTGTTTCTCTCTTTTTCATCAGCTGTCAAAGTGCTAAAGAGGACACCATCGAACTCAGCAAAAAAACAGATATCGCTGCCCTAAAAAAAGAAGCAAAAGAAATTGAGCAACTCTCTAAAGAGTTAGAAAACAGAGCTTCTACCAAAGAAGAACGAGACGCACTTAAACAGAAAATCCAAAATTTTACGGATTTATTAACCAAATCTGACATCATTGATGCCAATCCAGGACAAGTTAGCAATACCAATGTTTACAAAGCCATTGAGCAAATGCCCAGATTTGAAGGAGACCCCAACCCCGCCGGCAACAGGCGTTTGGACAAATGGTCGGAAAATGCATTAATCAATTACATCTATCAAAACATCCAATACCCACCACAAGCTCGAAAAGACGGTCTTCAAGGGAGGGTCATTGCCAAATTCATTATCAATGAGACCGGCAAACTCGAAGATATTGAGATTCTTCGCGGCATTGGTGGTGGCTGTGATGAAGAAGTCCTAAAAGTACTCAACCAAATGAACCAAGAAAAAACTTGGATTCCCGGTCAACAAGACGGAAAAGTTGTGAAGCTTCAATACCTCCTTCCCGTAAAATTTGCTCTGCAAAACTAATCAATGAGAATTGGTCTCCGGATAGGTGGCCAATTCTTTTTTTCCCCAAGCAACCCAACCCGGTTCGCAGATAACCATCATCAACCGGCAAGCAAGCAGCTCTACCTTTTTCAACAATATCGAATAACGAATCTCCCCTCCCCCAAACAAAAACCCAAATCATCTCAACCTGCGAAGCTCTCAACCACGAAGTCCGTAGGACAAGTTCTCAACCCAGTGAGCCGTAGGCGAACGTCTCAACTTCTTCAACTAGCGAAGCTTGCGAGCGATTCAACTAGCGAAGCGAATCAACTTCTTCAACTCTCTCAACTAAAAACTACCCCCGATAAACAAGAGAAACCTCCTCAAAAGAATCAGACACCGCAAACACTTCAAACCCACCCGCTTTCAATTGACCAATAGCCCGTCGAGTACGCTCCCGCCCATCTTCAAAAAACCGGTCATGAAATTCAATCAACAACTGCGTAATAGAAAGATTCGCCTTCAAGATACTATCAATGACATCATACTCGGAGCCTTCGATATCCATTTTCAAGACATCTATATGGTCATGCCCCAATTCCCGGACAATATCACCGATGGATTTCATCTCCACGCTCACCTTTCGTCCGGTATCTACATTGTTTTGGATCATCAAACTACCCGACACATACGCTTTATTCTTTGGCAAGAAAAAATCTACAAATCCACTTTCACTATGGATGCCGTACTTATAAAAATGAAAATTCCCCGGAAGTTCCTGTTGTCCCACCCAATTGATGGACTTTGGTGTAGGATCAAAACCATACACTTGGCATTTATGCTTAGCGATTATTTCTAGGTCGAATGACACATCCTCCCCTATACCAAACGAATAAACAATAGAGTTTTCATCCAACAATTGGGGACACACATAAAACCCGGCATGAGGGTTTCCATACCACTCATAATCACATTGGGCGGTTGGCTTCAAGTGCCGCACCTGCCCTGTAAGCATCAGGATAAATTTCTTTATTTTTGATTCAATTTTTCTCTTCATTAAATAGGCTTTTAGATTTTGACGAACCAAACACCCGCAAATATACTATTTTTCTCAACCAGCAAGCTTCAGCCATCTAATCTTTCTCTATAATGCCATTCAATCGGTATCAACTTTCTCAACCTGCGAAGCTCTCAACCACGAAGTCCGAATCCACGATAGTAATCGGGACAAGTTCTCAACCCAGTGGGCCGTAGGCAATGAACGGTATAACGGTATAACGGTGTAACGGTGTAACGGTGTAACGGTGTAACGGTGTAACGGCTAGGCAGCTAAAATATCTTACAACTATATCAAATACAGAATCCCAAATATCAAATAATAAAGTAAAAATCCCAATCAAAACCCCAAATCTCTCAACTAGCGCAGCGAATCAACTAGCAAAGCGAATCAACTAACGAAGCAAATCAACTTCTTCAACTCTATCAACTAAAATCCCAAACAAAAACCCAAGTCATCTCAACCTGCGAAGCTCTCAACCACGAAGTCCGAATCCACGATAGTAATCGGGACAAGTTCTCAACCCAGTGAGCCGTAGGCAATGAACGGTATAACGGTATAACGGTGTAACGGTGTAACGGCTAGGCAGCTAAAATATCTTACAACTATATCAAATACAGAATCCCAAATATCAAATGATAAAATAAAATCTCAAACAAATACCCAAATCTCTCAACTAGCGCAGCGAATCAACTAGCGAAGCGAATCAACTAACGAAGTCCGAAGGACAAGTGAATCAACTAGCGCAGCGAATCAACTTTTTCAACCACAAAAAACAAGCATCCCGCAATAAACCCAAGAACAACCACTACCGAAGCCAAAGACCAAAAGCGCCACCGGCGCACCCAAAAGACCAAAGACAAAAAAAAGGCCTCCGACCCAAGCCAAAGACCTTTTTTCCAAAAAGAAAAAAAACAATCAAAAATATCTAACATGCGCCAAAGCAGCATCCTTATAATTAAAGTCATAACCCAGCATCACCTCCACGCTACCGCTGGATACCGTCTGTATCTTAGTCAAAGAATAATCATAAGCCAAGCCAATACGTGCACCATTACGCAATTGCAACGAAGTCCATACATCGGCAGAATCATAACTACTAGACTTGTTGGTAAAACGCTCCACAGAAGACCGGAAAGAAGCACCAAACCAAAAAGTATCATAAAATAAAAAGCCTAAATCAATATCAAATTCCATCGGAGCACCTACAGAATTAGCCGTCTTCTTGCCGGTAGAAAACAAATTCACCGCCTTAAACAAAGCCGAGGGCTTAAACATTATCATATCACCGGCTAGCGGAATCGCTCCGCCCACACTATAATAGTAGTGCCGGTATAATTTGGAATGCAGTTCATAACCGGAATTCACATCACTCAAACTAGATTCCAATAAACCCGGCGAAGCAAAACCGGTATAAAAATGATCCGAATAGTAGTATATACCCGCTCCAAAATTGGGAAACCATTTGGATTCATTCCCATTAGCAAAAGCATCATCTATCGTTTGGGGATCCTTATATCTCAATTTATTCCAGTCGGCTCTCCAATTTAAGGCGCCCCCCTGCAAAGCTACCGACAATTTACCTTTTCCAAAATCCATCCGATAGGCATATATTCCGTTCACACCCGTAGAGCCCGTCGGACCGATTTTATCATTTACAATTGTCAGTCCTAAAGCCACCCTTGGCTTGATGGGCGCATGAATGCCCAAGGTCTGAGTAACAGGCGCTCCGTCCAGCCCCATCCATTGATTGCGATAGAGCAAATTTACTGACAGTGCTTCTCGCGAACCCGCATAAGCCGGATTAAAGGCTAAGGTGTTAAACATGTACTTCGTAAACATACTCTGCTGTTGTGCAGTAGCAGTCACACTCAAAAGTGACATGAATAAAATAATAATGTTTGATCGTGTCATGGTCTTTTCAATTGGTTATAGCGGGGTTTATTTTTTTTATCGACTTATCTGAATATATCCTTTGTACTTTTTCCTGCTTGCGGCTCCCAAATCAATCACATAGAAATAGGTACCAACCGGCAAATCCGTACTTTCCCAAAGTCCATCCCAAGGATCACTATTCGAATAGCCCTTTCGGTAAAACACCTGATTTCCCCATCTATTGTACACAAATACCTGATTATCAGGGTACTTATCTATATCTTCAATATACAAATAGTCGTTCACACCATCCCCGTTTGGGGACAAGGCATTGCTGACTGTTATTTCGTCACAAAGGACTTCCACATAGACCACTGCATTATCTGTGCCATTTTTGTTATTAAGCACATAGACAAAACTATCTTGCACATTACAAGTAGCCGGATCCGGTGTATAAGTAAAACTATAGTCATTATTTATCACCACTTTTCCATGCCGCGGAACTTGTTGCAGACTCAAGCTTTCCACCGTTCCATTGATCAAATCATTGTCCAACGGATACATATCCACCGATCGATTCAAGACCGCATGTTCGTAATCATCATTGGCTACAGGGGGCGCCAAAGTATCCTGTATAATATTCACCGCAAGCACCAACGTATCACAAAATTGATCATCACAAAACTCCAAACACAAGGTATCTTGCCCATAGCTATACGCATTGATGCTTACGCAATAACTAGACAAACTTACTTGAAACATCGCCTTGCCCGGATCGTCCGCACAGATGGTAGAAAAAATCTCCACCGGTCGCGGCAATTCACTCACATCCGCACATATCACCGTATCGCCATAGATGAGCATTTCTATATCCAGCGTATCCGGCTTGGGAACATCACTTTGCACCACAAAAACCGTCGTGTCACAATAATTATGACTATCACACACCTTCAGACATACCGTATCCTGCCCAATCGCCAATCCACTTACTTCCACACAGCCCGTTTGCCCCAATATATTCACATCAACCGCCTGCCCGGAAAGACTCGGACACAAATTTTCCGCAAGGACTATATCCCCCCTAAATAAACTCGTATCCACACACAAAGTATCCATCGTCGTCACCGTTACAAAGGCATGAACCGTATCTATCCGGGGCAAGACATTGACATAAATATAGGTCATCGTACAATTATCCTGGTCATCACAGACTTTCACACACAGCGTATCCAATCCCAAGGCCAATCCTCCTATATCCAAACAATAATTGGAATAATCTATGGAATTACTCACTTTCGGCTCCCCGATTATTTGACACATCTCTTGCGAGAAAAAGGGCGTCCCCGTCAACAAAGAATTATCCAAGCACACCTCAATATGGTCATGCTCGTACAACACGGTATCTATCTCAAAATCTGCCGGCGGCACACAATACACCAATACGTGTACCGTATCTATACATTGGGTTTGGTGATTGGTAATCAACAGCGTATGCCCGCCTTGCTCTAGATTCAGACGTGTTTGGTTATTGGCGCAAGCGGAAAAATCTC
This sequence comes from Saprospiraceae bacterium, assembly GCA_027009605.1. Classification (GTDB taxonomy): domain Bacteria; phylum Bacteroidota; class Bacteroidia; order Chitinophagales; family Saprospiraceae; genus HyVt-613. Next base: position 4,985 of record JALVCY010000338.1, on the reverse strand, counting down.
CGCCATAATCCACCCAGTTATCTTTTATCGTATAATTCACCAATTCGGACGGTGGTATATCCAAACAGATAAAACCCGTATCTACGCCACAAATCCCCCCCCAAATAGTATCCGAACCGGAATACAAACTCGGACAGGTTACACACGCTATATCGACAAATAAAGTATCCATGCACCCCGTCGAATTCTCCTTCACAAAAATATCATGCGTCCCCGTACTAAAGGTCAACTGAATACCCTGCTCTACAGCCTCTACAAACAATGGCAAAAAAGTAATCGAACCGGAATTTGGGTCGGTCACCAACAAGTCACCATAATCACCTATCGGATTCGTGGCAACCAATTGATTGCTATCCAAGACCCAACCGCTATACGGATCCCAGACCTGAACAGAATCCAATAACGCATCGACTCCTGTTATCAACCCCGAATGATTGACCCCGTCAAAAGTCCCAACCACTGAATAAGTCCCCGCCTGAAATATCGTCACATCATAATAATGAATCGTATCCAAACCACAGGCAATTATATTATCCGTATAATCCAAGCCATTGTCGGTAAACACATACCCAAAAGCATTGGACGCAGGCAAGTCAAAACAAATCGGAAACGGCGCCGCACAATTCCCATTCTCCAAAAACAAACTATCCGCCGCTATCAAATTTTTGGCTACATTTTCCATCGTAAACGGCAACACGTCATGACATCCATAATCCATATCAGACACCACTACCGTGTATTGCCCGGGCGGCATATCATCCTTCTCTTCAAAATTGCCCCATGAATAAGAATAGTGTCCACTCCCTCCATCCACACTAATCTTCGCATGCCCATTATTCAACCCACAAACCGGCTGACTGATAATTTCTAGGCTGGCGTCCATCGGATCTTCCTTCTCTATGGTAATGCCCAGCATACTAAAACACCCCGTCGATTCATCCGTCGCCTTGATTGCATACAGCGTATCTGTCAGACTAGACCGGACATAACTCTCCGAGCCATTTTCCCACAAATAAGCCAGATTAGTCGGTGACAACCGCAAAAAACCATTCGCCGCCGTACAGATAGTAGGCGCAATAGAATCTATCGTCACCACGGGGCCATCGACATTCGTTATCACCACCGTTTTGGACACCGCACAAGCATCATCTCCATATTCACTCACCGTCACATAATAAGCGCCGGCCTCCAAACCTGAAGCCTGCCAAGAATCCCCAATATCCGGAGACCATTTATATTGAAACCCGGTAGTATCCTGAGTATATCCCAATTGAAGCGCTCCATCCATCGCCCCGCAGTGCGCATCCGTTACCGAAATCGTAGGCATCGGCAAATTACAAACCGTACACTTGTTCACTAACACGACAGCGCCTGCCACATCTAAGCTTGCGCAAATTAAACCCCCGCCTTGTATCAACTGATTATTCACATCATACAACGTGGTCGTCCCATAATCAATGGAAGCAAAATCAAATGTAGCCGGATCATAAATAAAAGTATGAATGACAAATTCTCCGGAGCCTTGTATCGTAAATTGCGGCACATCCGAAGATTGATAAAAAATGTCATCACTGGATTTGGTCAACAGATATTTGACCTTATAGCCCGTAGGCACAAAGGCATTGCCATCCGGGGTCGCCGAAATAAGCATATTGGGTTTTTGATCGCATATATCCGTACTATCCGCCGTTATCGTCCCGGATACCACATCACAACCACAAATATCAGGCACATTTATCTCATCTTGAGTCACTTCACAACCCATCCCATCTGTTATCGACACAGCATAAGTCCCCGTACTCAAGCCGGTGCGATCTTCCGGATTAGAAGTCCCAGCCATATCCGCCCAATTAAAAGTATAACCCCCTTCGCCTCCGGTCACTACCAAATCTATCGCCCCTGTACCCGTACAGGTCACAGGTGTCACCGAAGAATAAACGTTAATCGCCAACGGCGAATTCACAAAAAAGCAGCCTTGCCCGGCAATACATCCGTTGCCATCCTTCACGACTATACAATGCGGCCCAACCAACAACTCCCCGTTAGTCACCACACTGTCTGCATGATTTAGGATTTCTATCGTGGCCGGCAGCACAAAGCCCGAAGAATACACCACCTCGTAATCTACCGTCGCATCACTAGAACCGGCGCAGGTCGTAAATACCGGCCCGTTTATATTTACCGTTGCCCCATTGACCGCATCATTCAATACAATGCTCAACGTCGTATCACATCCTGTCACCAAATCAGCCACCATGACATCATAATGACCGGCTGCCAACCCACTATGGGTCGCACCGGCTCCCCAATCATAACTATAGCTCCCGGAACCATCCGCCACTTCAATCTTCACCGAGCCATTGCTTTCGCCGCAAGTCGGTTGTTGCAAGATAACAGCCGAAGCGTCCAAGGTTTTTGTATCATCAATATATACCGTCACCACATTCTCGCAGTTCCCATCTGTCACCGTCACAAAGTGATAACCATCTTCCAAATCATTTCGCTCCGATAAGTGCAAACCATCCGCCCAAGTATAAGTTAGATTCACAGGCTCCAAACTAGCCGAGCCATTCGTACTATTACAAGTCACCGGTGTCGTAGAAACAACTGTCGCCTGCGGCCCGTCACTATTCGTTACCGCAAAAGACTTGGTCGTAAAACAGGCATTATTCAACTTATCCGTAATCGTAACAGAATACGTCCCTACCCCCAAAGATTGGCGCTCATTACCCGGATCTATTAGCACACCGGCGGCAGGAGACCATTCCCAATTATAATCTGCAGGATTGGCATTGACTAAGACTTTGGCACTTCCGTTAAAATTGCCACAAACCGACTGTTCGACCACCACTTCCGTAATAATAACGGGATTCGTGCATGCCCCCGAACCACATTCATTGCCCACATTGATGGCCGGCAAAACATATTGACAGCCTAAAGCATCATGAACTGTTACAGCATAATTCCCGGCAACCAACTCCACACGATCCTTGTCGTTATTATTTCCCGCAAGGTCTTCCCAATCATAAGTGTAAGGAGAAACACCTCCGGTCACATCCAAGGTGATAATTCCACCGACCGTACAAGTTTGGGCTAGAACATTGGGCACTACATTCAAAGACGAATTCTCCGTCATCTGCACAATCGTCGAATCCACCAAACATCCCCCGGCATCCAACAAATAGGCTTGATAAGTTCCGGCAGCCAGAAAACCATTATTCTGCGGTGTACCCGCATAGTCCTTTATCAAAATTGAAGAAGGCTCCCCAAACGGAAACTCCTCCACAAAGTCAAAATTAGCCGTCCCATCACTGCCCCCATTACAAGAAGCAGGTGTTACCGACGTCAGAGTTAAGCTACCAACCGATTGCGCATTCGTCATGGTAAAATACAACGAATCCACGCAGCCGTTGCCATTATCTGTCACCTGAACACCAAAAGAACCCGGGGGCAAACCGGTATTGACCGAGTCCGTACCCCAGCTGTAACTGTAATCTCCCGTACCTCCACTCATCACTTGAATTTCCGCCGTCCCATTGGATTGATTACAGGTCGGCGGCTCCAAAATTGACAAGCTTGTCACCAAAGGATTCACAGAATCTATACTCACCGCTAATACACTATAACAGCCGGTCGCCGCATCTGTCGCCGTCACAGAATAGGTGCGATCCGTCAAGTTGATACGAGAGGCTGAAGTCACCAAATCATCCCACTTAAAATCCAAATTAGCCGGTTCCAGCTGGGCCTGACCATTCGACAACAAACAGGTGGTCGGTGCAGTGCTGACAATAGACGCATTCGGACCATCCGTATTTTGCACAACAATAAAAGTATCTATGGAACAGGCCGGAGTAACATTGTCAGAGACCGTCACCCGGTATGTCCCGGCCACTAAACCGGATAGGACATTGGTGGTACTAAGATTTGGAGACCAAGAATAGGTATAATCTGAGACATTGCCTTGCATATTCAACACGATGACTCCGCCTGTACTCCCACAGGAAGTATGCGTTACATCTATTGAAGCAATCTTGGGGGGATTGGCACATGGCGGGGGGGGAACAGTCCAATCGCCTAAGATGACAAGAGCAGAACTCTCTCTCGTCAATCTTGAGTTATACTGGTTTTTGGCCGCTAATTGATCTACAGATAAAAATAATGTAGCAAAAAATAAAGCGAGAAAAAACCAATTCAATTTGTTTCTCATACGTGTTGTTCAAAGTTGATAATCCGAATAATAACTTGGGAAATTTATTACTCTTGGAGCTTATCACACTAAGAATCAAGCAGTTTGCATCTGGCTTTTGATTCAAAGTCCAAAGATACAGGTTAATTGCCAAAAATCCAATATGTAATAATTCACATCTATAACTTACTCATAATCAATAGTATTGACCTTTACTCATTGGCTCAGCTACCCGCCCCATTTACCCAACAACAAATGACTATTATTTGACAATAAAAAACAACGCCAATCACACATTTTCACAAATCATCTCAAAAATAAAATGTCAAAAAATAGCCACCAACCTAGTACAAAAATTTCACAAATAAAAAAATAAAAAAAAATAACCCATTACAAATCAGTTACTTACAAACAAAAAGCACATAATAATGATACACAAACAATAAATTTTGTTACAAATAAATTTCCAATTTCTTAATATCTTTGCCACATGAGAACATTGAACAATTCACACAATTCACAACCTGCCGCTATGATTCATCTTTTTCAAAATTGCTCCGAGCCGGCCATTGAGTCCTTATTCCAAGCAGGAGAAACCCGCATTTTCCCGAAAGGGCAAAACATTTACGAACAAGGTCAAACGCCGGAAAATATCTACTTCCTTCTCAAGGGAATAATCAAGATTTATAAGGTTGGGACGACCGGTCAAGTCATGATTAAAGACATCATCTATCCTGAAAAATTCTTTGGCGAGATAGCGCTGTTTGAAGCGGCTCCCATTGAAGAGTCGGCTCAATCC
>JALVCY010000337.1 GCA_027009605.1 Saprospiraceae bacterium | reverse complement strand
TGATTATCAACACCATTATTCCTTTCATTTTTTTGTATGGGAAAAAAAGAGATGATTCTGCCTTACAGCAAAAAGCGTTAGCGCTTTTGGACGAAATACCTGCCGAAAAGAACACAATCATCCAAGGTTGGGAAAAACTTGGAGAAAAATTTAAATCTGCTTCCAAAACTCAGGCCTACATTCAGCTAAAAACGATATATTGTGACCGACAAAGATGTATGGAATGCCCAATCGGTAGCGCCGTTCTTAATCAAGAGTGATGGGACAAGCAGCGTGGAGTCAAAATAGAAGAAGTAATAATTGGTCACTAGGCAGCACATTCCCACAACTTGTCGTTGAACTATATATACCCAGCAGAAAGCAAATCTACCGAAAATAAACCGGTAATCAGGCTGGTGTGTACCATTGAAAATCAATAAAATAGACCTATGAAACAGATTCTTTACTTACTAATGCTAATGCCACTCTTTGCCTTTGCAAAAGAATTGCCAACACCATCAACCATAAAAAAGGTCACTGTTTTTATTAATGGTGGACAAATTACAAGAGAAGCAAACACTCCATTGCCTATCGGCAAGACCGAAGTAGTCATTGACGGGCTTTCCAAATACCTAGACCCTAAAAGCATACGCGTCAAGGGGATTGGCGATTTTACTATTTTAGCCACCCGAAATCAAATAGATTTTTTTGATAAAAAGAAATCAGCTAACGATGATCTTTGGCGCAAGCAACTAAAAGACTTAGACCAACAAATTAAAATCCTTTCCTTAGAATATCAAACTCTTACAGAAAAACAAAACTTCCTGAAAGAAAATAGAAAGATAACGAACACGAATACCCCGCTCTCTTTCTCGGATTTTAAGCAATATTACGCTCTCTATGGGGAGCAAATGGAACAAATCACCCAAAGAAAAAATGAGATTGATATCCAATCTCAACAATTAAACGCAAATAAACAAGACCTTCTAAACCAAATCAGAGAAGTGGCCGACAAAGAAAGAAAAGGGTTTTATAAAATTATCATTACCGTACAAGCCAAACGAGCGACCACCGCAAAATTTGAAATAAACTACTATGTTTCCAATTGCAGCTGGTTTCCGACCTATGACATCAGAGTCAACAGCCTAAAAGAGCCGGTCAATCTCTCCTACAAAGCCAACCTTAAGCAAATGACCGGAGTAGATTGGAAAAATGTACTACTCACTTTCTCTAACGCAACACCAACGGACGTCGGGGTCGTACCGGTTTTGAGACCTTTTTACCTTGGAGAGTACAATAGAAGGCAAAATTCAACTATTAGACGAGTATCCGGAAGGGTCACATCTGTCTCCGGAGAACCATTGTATGGTGCAAGCATAATCATATCAGGTACAAGCATCGGAACAACCACAGATGCCAATGGGCAATATGAAATATCCGTACCTACCGGCAATCATTCTTTGGAAGTATCCTATGTTGGTTATTCTTCGAGTAGTCACCCCATCTCTTCTTCTACCATGAATATAGTTTTAGAAGAAGGTCATGAGCTCTCAGAAGTAGTCGTCACTTCTTCAGCCATGCAAATATATGATAATACCGCCGGAAAATCTTATAGACGCAAATCAAGCAAACGCAAAAAACACAAGCAAGCCTCCAAGCCCATAAAAATGGATTTGACCACGAATACCACCAGCATCGAATTCGAGATTAAAGAACCATACACCATTTTGTCGAAGCCCAAATCGCAATCCATAGAAATGCGCAACTTTGAGATGCCTTCTAGTTATGAATACCAGATTGTTCCTAAAATAGAAACCGCTGCTTATCTAATGGCTTACATTACGGACTGGGAACAGTACCATCTATTGGACGGGGAAAGCAACCTTTACTTTGAAAACACCTATGTTGGGAAAGCACTCATTGAAGCCACTTCCGTAAAAGACACCCTCCAATTGTCCCTAGGCAAGGACAAATCCATTGCCGTCACTCGGACAAAAATCAAAGACCACTCCAAAAAACAACTAATCGGTGGCAAAAAAGTCATCAAAAAGGCTTGGAAAATCGAAGTCAAAAACAACAAGTCGGTAGCCATCAATGTCTTGGTCTTTGACCAAATCCCTATTTCTCGTAAGGAAAAAATAGAAGTATCCAACATCCAATATGGCAGCGCCAAATATGATAATATCACCGGAGAAGTACAATGGCAAGCTCAAATCCCTGCTCATAACAAAGATACTTACCGGCTCAGTTATACGGTAAAATATCCTAAAGCATGGGCGATACAAGTGGAGTAAACATAGAAGGCTATACATGAATGAGAAGATCCCAACTCCTATGTTTTAGCTTGGAATGATGTCTGTCGAAGAATGCAACTAAAAAACTCGTAAGCCTGCTACTCCGGGACTGAAACTAAAAAAAACCGAGAAGTGCGCCCAGCACTCCCCGGCTGTCTGCCTTCGCAGACCACATTCCAATAGTGTTAATTCGGCTTTGCTCTTAGCAAAATTGGAGGGATTCAGGCTAAGAGCGCCACCGATTATCTTAGTACGCCGACGGGCATATCTTTATCAAATTTACCTTTTATGACAGGTGTTTGAATACCTGCGGTATAGTCATGGACATTCTTTTCCATGTACTCGTAAAGCTCTTCTATTTCGACAATTTTGTCGTGATCCGTATCGGCTTCACCCTTCAATCCCCGAATCAAAAAGTGGGTATAAACACCCTGACGCAAACCCTGATCTTCCAAGGAGACCTCGTCTCCTTGGGAAGATAAGAGAATCGCTGTACCACCATTGCTGTGCTCAAAGGCTTCATAGTAACGCTTTGTTAGTTCTTGAGCAGCAGTCAAATCAACAGCGGCCTTTTGGGCTAATAAACTACCTGAATAACAGGCATCTGCTAAGCAAATCTTATATTTTGCCCGGCTGGCATTTAGGATGGCCATTACTTCTGAATGCTTGAGTTTATTTTGAAAGCCATTGTAATCCACCGGCAAAAAAGAGCCGGCTATTCCATGACCGGAATAATACATCATTACGATGTCATTATCATCCGCTTTTCCAAATACATCATTCATTGCAGCAAGTATATTTTTTCGAGTAGCGTCTTCATCTACGAGGACGCGAACCTGTTCGCTTGGAATACTCCCGCCTTCAGGACTTTTCAGAAATCCATAAAACCGATAAGCATCATCATCTGTATATTTTAGTTTTTGCAGAAATTGGTACTGGCTGACTCCGATAACAATAGCCCATAACTTTACCGCCGGATTATAATCTATCTTGGAGCCATCAGGTATTTCTATCGGCGTAATCTCTTCCTTGGTTTTGATTAGCCTACCGTCAGACCAAATACCATTGGCCACACGACCATTGTGAAAATAATACACCCCATCTCCATCCGGGCCTGCAATACCCCATTCGCCCACATACTTGTCTCCATTGGCATAATAGCAAATACCTTCTCCTCGAGGAATCCCCCCACTAAACTCTCCGATATACATCGAGCCATCCGAATATTTGTATTTGCCTCGACCGCTTTCGCAATGATTGGTGTTGCAATTTCTTAATAATGAAGTATTTTCAATATTTTCTGTGTTTTCCGCAGTATTGGAAGTTTGGGATGCGACCACAACTTGTGGCTGCTCGCCAACATATTCATCATTGCCCCAGAAACCAACAATCACTTCCCCATTGGTCATATAAAAAGTGCCCTTGCCTTCTTTTTTATTGGCCTTCCATTTGCCGACGTATTTTTCTCCATTGGCGTATTTCATCGTCCCATCCCCATGTAAGCGACCTGCTCGAAATTCTCCTTCATAGCGATCTCCATTATGATAAGCCATAACGCCTTTTCCATTCGGATAGTCTTCTTTCCATGTACCTTGATAGACATCCCCATTAGAATATTTCATCGTGCCATATCCAAAAAATTTGCTTTTCTTGAAGTTGCCTTTATACTCATCTCCTTTCGGAAAATGCATGACGCCCTTACCGCTGCGATAATGATTTTTCCATTCTCCTTCATAAACTCGCCCATCGCTGAAGACTAAACGACCATAGCCATTTATTTTCCCATTGGCAAAATGACCGGAAAATTTAGCCCCACTAGGATACAAATAAGTCCCTATACCGTCATAACAATTGCCGGATAGACATTGCGCATCCACACTTTGGACAGCCAAAACAAATAAGATTAACACTGCTAAAGATTTCATCGTCAAAGGTTTTATAATTATCAAAATTTAAACTTCTCTGACGCAAGAACAATTGGATGGAATCTTTACTACCTTGGGGGGTAATCATTCACACGGACATGCTATCTTGGGGTTAAGCCCTGCATCCATCAGATGCAATTGTCTCTCAATACGGTAACTTGCGCCAATGTAAATGTTCCTTATAAAACAGTGTTTTTTGATATGAGCCTAATAAACTGTTTCTATTTTCCAAATATTGTATTAATCGAAAAATTCGGCCTGTTTTCATGTTAATAAAATTGTTAATCCATGATATCCCAATGCGCAATACAAAAAAAAGCCTGCTCTGTGGGGACAGAACAGGCAATCAAAACAAAACGAAAAACCAACTCTTTAGCAGGTATTTATCCTTTTAACTTAACGTCTATCTCTTTGACTTTGCCGCGTCGATTGACCTTTATTTTTAGCAAATCCCCGACATTTGACTCTCCTATTACGGCCATTAAGTCCGGCACACTCTTTATCGTTGTACTATTGACTTCAATAATAACATCATCCGGCAACATGCCGGCCATCTGCGCCGCTCCCCCCGGAATCACTTCCGAAACATAAGCTCCTTGCGTAATATCTATCATTAACTCTTTGGACAAGTCTGCATCCATATCCGAAATCAGGACTCCTAGCTTGCCTCTTTTGGCAGACCCATACTGGATAAGATTGTCTGCAACTCGAGTCACAATATTGACGGGAATGGCAAAGGAATAGCCCGCATAAGAACCCGTCATCGAAGCAATGGCAGTATTAATGCCTATCAATTCTCCTTTTGTATTCACTAATGCGCCTCCACTATTGCCCGGATTAACCGCAGCATCCGTCTGTATAAAGGATTCTATACCACTCTTGTTGTCCATCATGTGCAAGCTTCTTCCCTTGGCACTGACAATGCCCGCCGTCACCGTTGAGGTCAATTCAAATGGATTCCCTACCGCCAAAACCCAATCTCCTACTTGCGTCTCGTCAGAATTCCCAATATGAATGGCCGGTAGATTATCGGCTTCTATTTTTAATACAGCCAAATCCGTTTTGTCATCCGTACCGATAACCGAAGCTTTGTACTTCCTATTATCATAAAGAGTTACTTCTACTTCATCCGCAAAATCAACAACGTGATTGTTGGTAATGATAAATCCATCCTTGGAATAAATCACTCCGGAGCCTGTCCCCACCTTGGGCCCAAAACTGTTGGGAGTCCCTCCAAAGAAAAAGCTAAATGGATCTTGATTATTTATCGATCTTCTCGAAGGAGCCGAGCTTGATTTGATGTGTACGACTGTTTCCATTGATTTTTGTGCTGCCGTTCGGAAGTCGTTTGGCAACTGACTACTACCCGTGTTGTGCACGAAAGTACCTAAATTATTTGAAACCACAGGAGCAGATTCCTTTTTCCCGAAAGGGGATTCAGTGCCCATCCAGCTTAAGCCACCCAAAACCAATAGGCCACCAAATAAGCCGGCAACAACGTATCCAACTATTTTCTTCATAGCTATTCAATTGATTTTTGATTTTCAAATAGTGTTCGGCTCTATAAACGCCAATTCGCCTTCCGGATGTACGGGTATTTGGATTTTAACACGATTTTAACATCTCCTTAACATTTGCATGTGCCGTAATATGTCTATCCAAAACTCCACTCTGTACTCCTGGTGAGAATCAACTCAAACAACCAATAGTCCAACAAACATTGGCTAAGTTTTTGCAATTAGCCCAATATAAATCTTCCTTTTATTTTTGACTTATTCATCTAAAAAGATTATATTGTCTTTTTGTTTATATGACAACATCACTTCTGCATAACCAAGGGATGATAACACCCATTAATAAGCTTGAAGCTCTGATTCTTGCTCACCCAGAAGTTCAATCCGGGCTAAGCTGGAGCCGCCCATCTTATGGCCATCCCGAAAAAACGGTTGGACACCACGTTGTGGATGTGCTCAAAAATATTGATAGGCTTCAAGTATCCGATTCCGAAAAAGAGCAGCTTAGATTGGCGGCGATAACCCATGATACTTTCAAATTGGAAGAGTTTAAACAACAATCAAAAAGGCATGGGCTGCTTGCGCAAAAATTCATGATGCAATATACCAATGATCAATTATTGCTAGAATTATTAGAATGGCATGATGAAGCCTACCATGCTTGGAAAATAGCTTTTTGTCACAATAATTTTGTCCTTGCGGAAAATAGAATCCAAAAAGTCATCACTCATTTTGGCAAAAATATGGACTTCTTCTTCCATTTTTTCATCTGTGACACCGCCACCGGAGATAAAAACAAGCACCCGATACAATGGCTAAAACAAAAAATAGAGAAATATCAGGACTAAAATAGCTGATTTTATCTTTTTTTTTGAAAAAAATCAATTTTCGGGAACGATTCAACCTTTATTTTTGTATTCGATATATGTTGTCATAGGCTTTCTATGGCAATCAAGCCAGTTGTTATCATGAACAAAGCAAAACTTTTCGAAAAACTTTTCATCCCGCTTCAAAACGAAGCGATGGGGTTTGCTATGAGCTTGACAAAAAACCGGGCAGCCGCTGAAGACCTTTTTCAGGAAACTGCCCTTAAAGCTTTTTCTAAACTGGAGCAATTTAATCCGGAAAGCAACCCCAAAGCATGGTTTTTGACCATCATGCGCAATTTATTCATCAATGACTATCGTAAAAGAATGAAGTCTCCTCTGACTTCTTTTGATGATTTTAAGTTGCCGAATACCGAAGACAACCATGTTGATCAGTATGGTATTGAAAAAAATGGTTTTGAAGCTGTCGTCTCCGACGAAGTTCGAAGGGCTTTATTAGCTCTTGATGAGTTAACTCGAACTACATTTCTTTTATATGCTGTCCATAATTTTCAGTATAAAGAAATTGCAGAAATCACTTGCCGACCTATTGGCACCATCAAATCTAGCATTAACCGTACAAAAGGGGCGCTTAAGACTTCTTTGCAAGAACTTGCAGAAAAGGAGTATGGCATCACCCCAAGTATGTAAACAATTTTTACAAAGCCTTGTCGTCATCTTGACGCAAGGCTTTGTTCATGAAAATTCTACGTAATGAAAGCTAACAATTTAACTAATCAAAGGAATGACTCTCCAAAATCACAAATAAAGGAGTCTTCCGATTCAAAAATTGACAAAATGAATAATGAACCTTTCACTCCGCCTAATGACCAAGAACTGAAAATTATTGTTCAACGCGCTTTCCCTCTGCCATCGGTAAGTCCAAGTCTCACATCTTCTATACTGGATAAAATTAACAAAATGAGTCCGGAGTAGCGCCCATTCATCCTATTCAATGTTGTGGTATGCGGCTAAACCTAGCTCTTCTAATACCAATAGGGCAGCCGCTTACGCAAATAGCCAAGAAGGATGCTTCCCGCTAAATAGGCCAATCCAACTGTATTTCCCCAAAAATGAGCCAATACCCCCCCGACAATCAAGTAAAATAAGGGGAAGACCAAAAATACAAATACAAATCTAAAAGTACTTACAAACGTCCGATCTTTAATTCCTTTTTTAAACTTCCACCACAATAGTAATGGAAAGATATTTAGGACTGTGAAGATGTAATAAATGATGGAGCCAACTAGCGTTTTCTGCTTTTTTAGGGCTTGACCACCTTTAAAATTGTCCTTTTCTATTAATTGATTGGCTACTCTTGGATTTAGGAAATTGATTCCTTCATTTTCCAATTCCTTTATTTTTTCATCGTATGTATCCTTTGACTCAATATGGGTCGTTAGCTTTTTGACGGCCTCCCTTGCGGCTAGGGTCAGCTTCGCACTTGAATCTTTCAAATCTTCCGGACGATAGTAATCCCGGGCATCAATAGGCTGTCCATAGTACAACGCAACGGAGGCGGCAAAATCATTTTTTGTATCGTAATTAATACCTACAGGTACTATTTTGATGGGCAAATCCGGTTGCTTGGCTAAGGCCAAAAAAGCGATATCTGCAAAGCCCTTCTTAAAGCTTCGAACCCGCCTTTGTTCATTGTGGTTTCCTTCCGGAAACATTTGGATTTTTTTGCCTTCAACCAGAAGGTCGGCACAATAGTCCAAAATTTCGGTGTTTTTAGCCATTTTATCCCGGCCGTCCCGTAACCTATAAATCGGAATCATATTGATACTTCTAAGAAATCTCCCTACGATTGGGTTTTTAAAGACATCGGCTCGAGTTATAAAATAGACCTCCTGCATAGGCATTGTAGGTATCATAATGGCATCAACCAAGCCATTTTGATGGTTGGCAACAAATATGACCGGATCTTTTTTAGGGATATTTTCTTTGTTATGAGCTGTTCGCTTACGAAACGTAAAACTCAAGGCTAAGCTCACTATACAGTTCATAAAATAATACCAAACCATCTTCATAATACATCCTTTTCTAATACCGGCTTATGTTTCGACCAATAGTAAGCTAACGCCAGACCGGACACAATATCCCATACGCCCCAAAAAGCCGCTAACAACATCATGCCCCCTAAGCCATGAAAAAATTCGAATATCAATAACAGACCTAAGCCGGAGTTTTGAATGCCGGTTTCGATGGATATCGTTCTTCGGTCATTTTGGGGCAACCCAAAACCTGCCGCCGTAAGATAGCCCAAAATATAAGCCAATAAATTGTGAGCAATCACAAAAAATAATACATGGTGTACGTGTTTTACAAAAATATCCCAGTTGCCTGTAAAGGCAATGACGACAAAGGCTAGAAAGACAACAATGGACAATGGCTTTAGGAATCGGCTAACCCGGTTAGCTGTTTGGGGTTGATAATGACGCACCAACATGCCCAAAACTAAGGGAATACCCAAAATCAAAGCAATCAGCCTATATAACCGATATGGCTCCAAAGAAACTTCCTGTAAAATGGCATTAGTAGGCGGATATAAGCTCCCCCAAAAATGAAAATTAAACGGAGTCATCACCACCGCCGCTAGCGTCGCAAATGCCGTCAAGCTAACGGATAGCGCTGCATTTCCCTTCGCAAGCTTGCTCAAAAAATTGGAAATATTGCCGCCCGGACAAGCCCCTACCATAATCAAACCCAAAGCAATACTAGGCATCGGACGAGCAACATAGACAATCAAAAAAGTCAAGGCCGGCATCAAAAAAAACTGAGATAAAACTCCGGCAAATAAAATCTTAGGTTGCTTAAGCAAGCGGACAAAATCACTCAAGCGGATGTCCAAAGCAACCCCAAACATGATGATTGCTAAGGTGACATTCAAGGCCCATAAATCGCCTGATTCAAAATGAATTTTTACCTCGTCCAGTTGCATTGATTCTCTACTCCGTTGGTTTGCTGTCGCAAATATACACAGAGCAAACTGATTTGCCGGTTTGTTGGCGATAAATTAGCGCATCTTAATTTGTGGGGTAACAACCTTGATCTCCCTAGAATCAGTGTGTACCAAGGAGTCCTCAACTTAGGATGAAAGAAGAGAAGAGCAAATACTTCTTGGAAAAAAGGGAGATTTACTGACTATTCTTGACCGCACGAGCGGCCATTTCTAAAAATTGCGAATGAGACAAAGCACCATCACTTCGCTCCAATACATTGCCATCTGAATCCAAAAATAAGATGGTCGGCAATACCTTTACATTAAAAATAGTCCCTAGGTTAGAACCATTTTCTTTCTCTACATCTACCTTGTAGCTTATATAGTTTTGATTTATTATTTCTGAAAATTCTTTATTCATATACAATTCTTCGTCCATTACTTTACAGGGAGCACACCAATCCGCATACATGTCCACAAAAACCAATTTTTTATCTTTTTTGGCTTTATCCAGCACATCAGACAAATACTTAGAACGCATAAAATTAAGCGGATAACGACTCAAATCATCATGAATCTCCGGAGTCTTGCTTTTTGTAGTTTTCTTGGAAGTACCGCAAGATGCCATCATCAAAAGAGCAAAAATAAGAAAAAGGCCTTGTTTCATAATTTAGTCTTGTTGTTTCTTTCGCAACTCTATCAGTTTTAGGTAGCGCAAAAACACACCCCATGCCATCAATCTACTAATTATAAAACCTGTTTTCCCATCCAAAAATCCGAGTTGCAAAAAATAATGAGAAAAAAATCGAAAAAGTGGTTTGAACCAGAGATGATACAACGTTATTTTCCCGGTTTTAGTTGTGTAGTCCTGTGCGCTCCATGCGGCATACCGATTGATTTTGGCCAAAAAATGGTCATAATTTTTAAAGGTATAGTGAATCAGTTGGCTATTCAAACGGCCTACCTGCTTGCCATTTACATCAATTTCTTCATGAACCATTTTGTCTTCATATCGACAATGCTTGCGCAAAAGACGAACTACTTTGTCCCCTTGCCAGCCGCTATACCTGACATGTTTGCCCATAAAGTAATTTTTCCGGCTTATCCAAAAGCAGTCTTTCTTTGTCCCTGTTGTCAAAACAGATTTAATCTCTTGCTCTAATTCAGGAGAACATCGCTCGTCAGCATCCAATATAAAAACCCACTCATGTTGCACCTGCTCTATCGCCCAATTTTTTTGAGTAGCCGGGCTATAGTATTGTTTCATCAACACACGGACTCCTTTTTTTTGCGCAAGCGCAACCGTATCATCCTCGCTATAAGAATCCACAACAATGACTTCATCAGCCCAAGCTAAGGTATCCAACACGGCCTCAATGTGATCTGCTTCATTATATGTGGTAATAATCGCAGAAATAGGAAATTTTGTTTTTGGTGGCATGGAGCAAAAGTAAGCCTTTTCTGGAACTTTCGAAAATCCCATAATATTCCTATGCTACGTAAGAAAATTTTAGCAAAAATAGACGCAAAAAGGGCATTTTTTGACCAAAATAGAGGGGGGCTAAACAGTTACAAAAGAACTAAAACAAAAAGAAAACGTTTTAGGGCGTATGATACAAGCCTTTATCGACAGTCCGGTTCTTTTGCTTTTTGTAGTTGCTGCCATTGGTTATTGGTTAGGTACGATACGCATAAAAGGCTTCAAGATGGGGGTGGCCGCCATTCTGTTTGTAGGGCTGGCCTTTGGGGGGATTAATCCGGCCTTCAAAATCCCTGAAATCATCATTATCTTGGGATTGACTATTTTTGTATATACGATTGGTCTCAAAAGCGGTCCGACTTTTTTTACCACTTTTCGACAACGTGGCGCAAAAGACATTT
>JALVCY010000336.1 GCA_027009605.1 Saprospiraceae bacterium | reverse complement strand
AATAAAACCCCAAGCTGCGCCGGTTAACTCTTGCAGACCCACACCAATCAAAAAGAAGTAATCTGCGTATTCCAAAATGTTTTGTAACTTACGTCTCGATTCCGACTTGGTATCTTGAAAGTAAAGGTTGAAACCCTTCACTTTTGGACGTTGCGGGCTGCAAGGCCTGACGAGCGGGTAGTGGCTGATTCTTAGTTTTTTTGTTTGATTTTTTTTCTTTTGTTACCTTAATCTTTGCTTTCTACGAATACCAAATCTCCATGCTACGTAAAGTTTTAATCCGAAATATCCCCAAGGCCTTTTTATGGAGTTCTGTGTTTGTATTACTTTTTACGAGCATGGTTGATTCTGGAGTAGATGCTGCTGGTCTTAACATTTATGCCATGTATTTCTTGATTGGAATCATTTTGCTAGTTGTGTTATTAAAACTAAAGACCAATCCAATTTTGATTTGGAATTTTCCAATTGTTAGTGGGATTTATTTTGTTACTGAGTTATTTAATGTAGTTTACTATGATTTCTTTCCGGTAACTATTTTTTTTCCCATATACTGTACAACCTTTATAGTTAATTTGTTTTCTTCTTTGATTGTAATACAGAAGCACTCCGTACGATTTGATATGATAGAAAGTAAAGCTGTTGTAGTTGTATTTTTTACGTTATTGTCTATTGGTATTGGGTATTGGATGCAAGGGTTGACATATGATGGTTTAATCTAATTTTTTCATTGATTCCTACTTTTGCTTTTAGTCAAAATAGGCTATCTTTGTTGGGAGCACGAAAAGTAGTGGATAGAAATTTTGGAGTTGAAGGGCGTATGATTTTGTTCCTTTCTTTAATAGTTGATGAAGTGGACTTTTCGGAGTAAACTCAACGATGAACAAAATCTCCAAACAGAATAAAATTTGGTAGTTTTGCATCAGAATACTTTTTGGAGTAAACTCAACACCTAAGCAATTGAACAAAAAGTCCACCATTATCATCTCCGGCGCAACCGGTTTTATTGGGAGATACTTGGTCGAAGAAGCCATTCGCCGAGAGTACCAAGTCATTGCCTTAACCCGCACTTTTGCGAAAGCTAAAGAATTACAAAATTGGGGCGCACAAGTAGTCCCCATAGATTTGTCCAACCCTAAAGAACTGGAAGATTTGCTGAAAAGAACGCAGCCGGATTACTTTATCCATAATGCAGGGGTGACCAAATTAACTAAGCAAACAAAGGAAGACTACGTGCAGGGCAATGTCCAATTGACAAAAGATGTGATAGATGCCATCCAAAAAGTAATTCCCCAATTAAAGAAATTTATTTTTACAAGTAGCCTAGAAGCCGGCGGGCCGGGGGACGCTAAAACGTTGAAACCCAAGAAGATAGATGAGCCTAGACCACCGGTTACTGAGTATGGAAAGTCCAAGCTCCTTGCGGAAAAAATCATTCAGCAGCAGGATGAAATTCCATATATTATTTTTCGACCCACAGCAGTTTATGGGCCGGGAGACCGGGGTTTGGCGAATTATTTTAGGTTGGTGAAGGCACATTTTCAACCTTATTTCATTAGTGACCGGCAGTTGCTTTCCTTTATTTATGTGAAGGATTTGGCTGCCTTGTATTTGGATGCTTTGGAGACTCCTATTAAAAATAAAATTTATTATGTGAGTGACGGGCAGGTCTATACGGCCAAGGAATTTGGCGATTGGGTAAAAACTATTTTGGGCGTTTCAACTATGCGCTTAGTCTTCCCCAAGGCTTTATTGAAAATAATATCCGGTTCATCCGAATTACTAGCCCATTCCTTCGGCATCCCTAATTTTTTCTCGAAAGAGCGCTTTCGCCAAATAAGTGAGCCGAATTGGAGCTGTGATATTTCGGAAACAATTAATGATTTTAACTTTGCTCCGGCTTATGATTTGGAATCCGGTTTGCGGGAGACTTTGGATGAGTATCGGCACAAGGTATAAGTTGACTGTTTTGCTAGGAAGATAAGTAGCATCGTGCAAAAACTTGTTTGAAAACGCTATGATTTTTAGCTGCGATGATTGGTTCTGAATTGCGCATCTTTTGAAAGACTCCAAAGAAGAAGTCGAAGAGAATGTAGTATTATGCAAAAAAAATCTATAATCAAAAATAATTCCTTAACTTTGACCTAAACAGTCAACAAAATCGAAAAAAATGAAAAGATTACTCATCCCCCTTTTTCTATTGCTCAGCCATTGGGCAATCAGTCAAAATGCCTTACTTATTCCCCCAACACTAAGCGGGACGGACATAAATTTGACACTCCAAAAAGGAAGTCATCAATTTTTGTCGGGCTCCATCACCCAAACCATGGGCGCTAACGGTGATATTCTAGGACCTACGCTCTTGCTCAAGCAAGGCGACTTTGTAAATTTTAATATTAAAAATAATCTTGGCGAAACAACCACTATTCACTGGCACGGTATGCACGTCTCTGCCGCAAATGATGGCGGACCGCATACGACTATTTTAGCCGGTGAAACTTGGTCGCCTAGCTTCACGGTGATGGACAAAGCCGCTGTTTATTGGTATCATCCCCACTTGCATGCGCACACCAACGAGCACGTGTCCAAAGGAATTGCCGGAATGATTATCGTTCGAGATGACGAAGAAGCAGCCTTGGATCTGCCGCGAACTTATGGGGTTGATGATTTTCCTTTGGTATTGCAAACAAAGGACTTTGACGCTGATAATCAGATAGTTGTGCCGTCTAACTCCGATGATGTGGCGATGGTCAATGCCACGATTGATCCGGTTTTGCAAGTGCCGGCGCAGGTTGTTCGCTTTCGGACTTTAAATGGCTCTTCCATGCGGACGTTTAATTTGGGATTGAGCTCCAATACTGATTTTTATCAAATCGCATCGGATGGCGGCTTGCTAAAAGAAAGTTTTAAGACCAAGCGGGTACGACTGTCACAAGGAGAGCGGGCAGAATTATTAATAGATTTTTCAGGAATGGAAGGGCAGACGGTTTATCTAATGAGCTATGCATCCGAATTGCAAAATGGAATTTATGGAGCCACTAATGCCGGCATGATGCCCATGCTTACGCTAAATGGCTACAAACCCAATCCATTAAATGGTGCCGATTATAATTTGCTGAAATTTGAAGTGGGAGCCCCAACCGCTAATCCGGTGACGACCATTCCAACCAGTTTGGTAGATGTGCCGGTACTATCCGAAAGCGA
>JALVCY010000335.1 GCA_027009605.1 Saprospiraceae bacterium | reverse complement strand
CCTACGGCGCTCCGTCACTGACTACCCGTTAAACCGCTATACCGTTGGTTGCCTTTGGCGTTCAACCTGTGCTTCGCACGTTCAACTTGCCCTTCGGGCGTTCATCTGCCTTCGGCGTTCAAGTAGTACGCTCTTGGCTGGCTAGCCGTTAAGTTAAAGGATTAGATTTCTTTCTTGCCTTCCCGTTATACCGTTACACCGTTATACCGTTATACCGTTAGTTACCTTCGGACGTTCAAGGGGCTTTCGTGTTTTTTCGTGTCTTTCGTGGTGAAAAAATCTTGGTGGGCCTTCGACGTTCAATTTGTCCTTCGGACGTTCAATTGCCTTCGGCGTTCAAGGAGTAACAGTTCTTTCTTGCCTACCTTTGACCCTTCACCTTTGACCTTTAACGGCGTTCAAGGGGTAAGATCTCTTGACTGCCTTCCCGTTACACCGTTACACCGCTATACCGATTCAATTTCTACGTTGTCAGCGGCTTCAATGGCTTTTAGGAGGATGCCGGCTCGTTTGTGATTGCTGACAGCTTGTTTTAAGGCCTCTAAATCCATGGTTTTGGAGTCTTTCATCCAATAGGCTAGGGCGCAAAGAGCGGCTCCGCGGCGACCGGCTACTTTTTCAAAATTGCCATAAATCACTCCCTCGCTTCGCTCAATATCTAAACTGCTATCCACGAGCAATAAAGTGTTTTCCGGAAGGCGAGATTGTACCTTGTGCCAACCGTCCATGGATACGATGATGAATACTTCCGGATTTTCGAGTCCGGTATAGTTGACAGGGTCTTTCGACAAAATGACTTCTGCAATGGAAAAACCGGTGCCTACTGTGACTGGATATTCTCCTTTCATAGTGGCAAAAAAGCCGGAACGCATGCCTGAACTGGCTAAGAATTTGGCCGCAGATTGGACACCGCCACCGGCCGAACCGGCCATCACAACACCTATGCGGCGATTGATTTTGGCGTCGAAACTAGTGGTTATAGGCTCTAATTCATCTAAAAGTGAAATGGTTTTTCGGGAAGCGGCTCTGACGGGGACGCGATCGTTGTGATAAGTATCGGCTTCTTCGACGACTTCCATCAAATCACCTAATTTTTTGAAGGCGTAAGAGGTGCAAAGACTGGATAGCTCCACAATCGAAAAACCTTTGGTCGTAAAGGCTTCTCTTAATACTTCATCATAAGTTTTGATGGAAGTGGCTCTTGCGCTAAAAGCGGCTCCGGATGCATGCGCCAATTTGACTATATCAAAGGGGGGCACGTCCACGTCAAAATGGCGCTGTTCCTTAAATTTTTGGGTAGAAAGTCCACTGATTTGACCGCCGGTCATGCCGTAGAGCAAGTTGTTCATTACTACCAAGGTTAAGTCAATATTTCGTCTGGCAGCTTCTAGGACATGCTGTAAACCGATGGTTACACCGCCATCTCCAATGATGACGACCACCTTTTTGTCGGGATTGTCCAAACCCAGAGATACACCCACGCCAAGTGCCGGAGCACGACCATGTAAGCCGTGAATGGAGTGGGTGTTGAACAAAGGATCAACCAATCCACTGCAACCAATATCACTCACAATAACGACGTCTTTTTCGGTATAATTTACACCAATAAGTGCTTTGGAAATGCTTTTGACAATGATGCCATGACCACAGCCTTGGCAAAAAGGGGCTTTTCTATCTGTTAGTATTTTTGTTTGGGTCATGACTGAAACGATTTTACGATTTCCAATGGATTGATTAGGTTGCCGATTTTATTGACAAACCGGATGTTTTTGGGTTTGTTTTTGCCATAGACGATTTCTCCGTAGATTCCGGAAATGTTCTCTTCGACAAATAAGATTTCTTTGTATTGATTCAGGATTTGTAAAATCTCCGGTGCGACGGGCAACAGTGTTTTCACAATGAGCAAATCCACCTTTTCTCCTTTTTTCCGCAAGGTCACTACAGCATCTCTAGCTGCATCGGCAGAAATACCATAGGATACAATTAAGTTTTGGGCGTCCGCTTGTTCGTCCAATTCATAAAAAGTAATTTCTTCGATTCGCTTCTCAAACTTGTCTTTTAGCCGGTGGGTATTGGCCATGGATTCCGGGTCATTTTTTTTGATTAATCCGGCATTGTTGTGTGTGGAGGCATTGAATCTGACTTGATATTTCTCGTGGCCTAACGGAATGTACGGGGGCACCAATTCTTGGCCTGATTTATAAGGTTCATAGGGCTCTCTGACCGGAGCCGAAAAACGCTTTACCGGTTGGAGCGGCTTTAATTCATTTAAGTCAAAACTCTTGTTGGTCATCACTAACTCCTTGGAAGTCAATAAGATAACAGGCGTTCTGAACTTGATGGCGGTTTGGATGGCTTCATAAGTCATCTCCCAAGCATCCTTAAAATTGGAATGGCTGAACACAGGAATAGGGTAGTGTCCGGAAATGGAGCCATTCAAAAACATCAAATCTCCTTGTGCTCCGGTAGTCGCCGAACCGGTACTGGGCCCGAGTCTTTGAGTCAGAATCAGCAGCATGGGCAATTCCATTGCATAAGCCATGTTGAGACCTTCTGCCATGAGCGCCAAGCCGGGAAAGGCGGTGGCCGTTACCGGAAATTTACCTGCGGCCGAAAATCCTGCCATCCATTGCATGACCGTAATCTCATCCGGGCCGGCCAAAAACGAAGGAAACCGTTTGGAGCCATATTGATAAAATCGGTTGGATGGGGTGATGGGATACCCGATAAATACATCTGCGCCCGCTTGTACACAGGCTTCCGTAATAATCAAGGAGGCATCGGTAAATACCATCTTTTTTTCTATTGTCTCTTCCATGGTGTTATTTGTTTTACTCAATTGGCCAAGTGTTCAATCAAACGTGGATGCCGTTGGTTTGTTGGCTATCTACTTGCTTTCTCAGGGCATGATTTGAACAGTTGGCCGATTGGCGGAGATTGCCCCCGCTGATAAAGCAGCGCAAATCTAGGAATTTGATCTATACTAAAACAATGGAAAATGTATGATATAATTCACCTTTTGGGTGTTTTTGGTCATCTTTTTGGTGCTGAATGGGGTTGGGATGTATGGCCGTGCGCCCCAACAGCTGTGCCTACCTGTTACACCTGTTAGTTGGCTTTGGTGTTCAACTTGTGCTTCGCACGTTCAACTTGCCCTTCGGGCGTTCAATTGCCTTCGGCGTTCAAGGGGGACGCTTTCTTGGCTGCTGCTT
>JALVCY010000334.1 GCA_027009605.1 Saprospiraceae bacterium | reverse complement strand
TCAGCATAAAAGGCTCCTTCTCCCCTACCAAATAAGGCAACAAAGCCGCCGAGCTGTCATGTATCCCTATCCCCACTTGCATACGCCCGTTCAAACTAGGAAATAAGGTCGTCGCCGGCATCGGCCTTTTCAGCAAATATGAAATCCCCATAGTAAAAGTCCATTCATGATAATCGTCCGAATTAAAGTCCCAAGTCGCCGTATGACAGCCAATACTGGTGTAATCCGCCACCGGCAAATCATGAAACAAATACGCCAAATAATTAGGCAAATGCAAACTATGGACAATATCCATATAGTAATCAAAATGCTTCTCTTTCAACCAGAATAATTGGAAGCCGGAATTCAACATACCCAAAGGGGGCGATGATGTTTCCAGTGCCAATTGATCTTTCGGGTAGCGTTCGTACAAGACATCGAGCACGTCGTCGGGCATCGGTTTGAGATAATTGTACAAGGGTAGATGGGAAGTTCCAAATTTATTGACATGCACTAAAGAAGCTCCGTAGGCGGAAAAATTAATTTTATCAAAATCATAGCCTTTTTTTTCCAATTGGTGCATGGTCATAAAAATCCAGCCCTTGAGAGCGATTAGGTCATCGCAGGGGAATTCGTCATCATCCAGTACTTCGGGCAATTGTTCTTCTATGCGCTCCACAATGTTGAAATTTTGATCGAAGATGAAGCACTTTTTGTTGGTTTTTCCTATGTCGAATATTATTGTCATTGTTTATGAAGTTGAGTTGCTCGCCTTGGGGCTCGCAAGGTTGAGTGCTCGCCTTAGGGCTCGCAGGTTGAGAAAGGTTGAGTTGGTTGGGAGTTCTTTTCTTGTCCGTCCCGTAGATTTCAATTCTTCTTCCTTTTTTTGTGTCTAGGACTTTTCCTAGAAGTTGAGTTGCTCGCCTTGAGGCTCGCAAGGTTGAGAAAGGTTGAGTTTGGTTTGGAGCTTTGTTATTAGGCGTCCAATCTGATTCAACTTGCTCGTTATATTTCTAGCAAGTACTTTTCTTTCTCAACCTTCTCAACCTACGAAGTCCGAAGGACAAATCTCAACGTGAGCCGTAGGCGAACATCTCAACCTTTCTCAACTTTTCAACCAAGCAGCCTTTCGCAAAGAATTAATCATCCAACTAAGTTCTTCAATAGCCGGTCGGGTCTCCAATAACACTGATTCCGGAATAAACTCCAAATCAACCGACAAAATCATCTGGTTTAAGACTTCGATCAAACTCCCATAAGCAATCTCATAAAATCGAGCCTGTTCTTTTTTGCTCCATCGGCAACTACCTTCTGCCAAATTATTACTAGCTGACATGGAAGCTCTTTGCATCTGCGATACAACTCCGTACTTTTCAGTTTTCGGAAATTTATCTGTTATTGCGTAGATCAATGTAACAAATTTCCTAGATTTTTGCCATACTCTCAAGTTTTCAAATGCGTAAATCATAATATGTTTGGTTTTTGTGAAAAAATATTCGCATCAAATACTCCAATCCAGCCCCAAAACCTTCTAAACCAGAAAGCCAATCAGCGGTTTAACGGCTAGGCGTCTAAAAAATCTTACAACAATATCAATTACAGAAGCCCAAATATCAAATAAAGAAGTAAAATCCCAAGCAAAAACCCATATCTTCTCAACCTGCGAAGCGAATTAACTAGCAATGCCTGCGAGCGAATCAACTTCTTCAACTCTTTCAACTTTCTCAACTAACAGAATATCCAATGTAGAACGCCGAATAATGAATAATGAAGTAAAGACCTAGACAAAAGCCCATATCGTCTCAACCTGCGAAGCTCTCAACCACGAAGTCCAAATCCACGATAGTAATCGGGACGAGTTCTCAACCTAGTGAGCCATAGGCGAACGTCTCAACCTTTCTCAACCCCAAATCACAGCCCACTAGCCAAGCTATCCGCACCCCGCTCCTCAATCAACCGCTCCCGAACCCCAAGCGCCCGATAAGTCCCCAAAGGATTCAGCACACCGCCGGCCCGTTTTCTAGCTTCTCTAAGAATTGGGCGAACATCTGTATGAAACGCATCTTGCAAAATTTCTTGCCCCAAAGTTACATCATTATTTTTTTGCGCAAGCGCTAATTCCTGATAATTTATCAACAAAGATTTGGCATAAGCCGTCTCGATGGCATGGATGGATTGTAGCAAATCTTCCAATGGGTCTTTGACATTGTGGCTCGCATCAATCATCCAAGCCGGTATTGGATTTTTCGGCTTATTGTGACTCAACCCATAGACTAACTCATTGAATATCAAGAACAACTGATAAGGTTTTATCGAACCAACGGACAAATCATCATCCCCGTATTTGCTGTCATTGAAGTGAAAACCACCGAGCTTGCCCTGCGATAAGAGCGTAGCCACTATCTGCTCAATATTGGTATTCGGCAGGTGATGTCCCAAGTCCACTAAGGTATAGGCCTTCGGTCCCAATTGATTCGCCAGCAGAAATGAAGTGCCCCAATCCTGAATCACCATCGAATAAAAATTGGGCTCGTAAGGCTTGTATTCGATAAACATTTTCCAGTCCTTGGGCAGGTGGGCATAGATTTTTTTGAGCGATTGCAAGGTATTATTTAGGGATTCCCGAAAATTATTTTGACCGGGGAAATTAGCGCCGTCCGCCAACCAAACCGTCAAAGACTTAGACCCCAAAGCAATGCCATAATCAATCACTTTTTTGTTGTGGCGCACCGCTTGATTCCGGACTTTGGCATCCCGGTCGGCCAGCGAGCCATATTTATAACTATGCTTTTGATTGGGTTGATCTTGGAAGGTATTGGAGTTCATCGCATCGAAGCTAATCCCCAGACTTTTGGCAAATCGCTTCGTCTCGGCCGGATTTTCGGGAATATCCCAAGGAATGTGCAAGGACACCGCTCCGGCAGATTGGGTCAGTGCGTGGAGTACTCCGATGTCTTCTATTTTTTGGTGCAAATTACCCGGCTCTCCCCCAAATCCAAATCGTCCAAATCTTGTGCCGCCCGCACCTAGTGCCCAACTCGGAATAGCGACTTCATATTTTTGGATGGTTTGGATGATGGGTTCTACTTGGATCCCCTTGCGGGAAAGATCTTCCTTCAGGTGCTTTAATTGTTTAGCGTGGGTGGCCAAATGGCCTTTGTTGGCTTGGGTGATTTGTTTTTTTGTTAATTTCATTTTTTTTTTTTTGTCTTTGGT
The DNA here is from genome assembly GCA_027009605.1 of Saprospiraceae bacterium. Lineage (GTDB taxonomy): Bacteria > Bacteroidota > Bacteroidia > Chitinophagales > Saprospiraceae > HyVt-613. Next base: position 41 of record JALVCY010000334.1, on the reverse strand, counting down.
CTTTGGGGTGCGCCGGTGGCGCTTTTGGTCTTTGGTATCCC
>JALVCY010000333.1 GCA_027009605.1 Saprospiraceae bacterium | reverse complement strand
CAACTAAAAAACCAAACAGAATCCCAAATATCCAAGAATGGAGTAAAAATCCCCACAAGAGCCCAAATCATCTCAACCTGCGAAGCTCTCAACCACGAAGTCCGTATCCACGATAGTAATCGGGACAAGTCTCAACCTAGAGAGCCGAAGGCGAACGTCTCAACTTCTTCAATTAGCAAAGATTTCATCCAGAGCCAATGGCATACAGGGGAACAGTTTGGCTCACCAATCACTACGCTGCGCTCCGTGCTTAGCGATCCACGTCCCAGGCGAACCTCAATCACGAAGTCCGAAGGACAAGCTCAACCAAGGAGCCAAAGACAAACGTCTCAACTTCTTCAACTAGCGAAGCTTGCGAGCGATTCAACTTCTTCAACTTTCTCAACTAAAAAACCAAACAGAATCCCAAATATCCAAGAATGGAGTAAAAATCCCCACAAGAGCCCAAATCATCTCAACCTGCGAAGCTCTCAACCACGAAGTCCGTAGGACGAGTTCTCAACCTAGAGAGCCGAAGGCGAACGTCTCAACTTCTTCAACTAGCGAAGCTTGCGAGCGAATCAACTTCTTCAACTAACAGAATATCGAATGACGAATAACCAATGTCGAATAATGAAATGAAAATCCCGCCAAGAACCCAACCAAATCGTCTCAACCTGCGAAGCTCTCAACCCCAAAGTCCGAATCCACGATAGTAATCGGGACGAGTCTCAACCTAGAGAGCCGAAGGCGAACGTCTCAACCTTCTCAACTCTATCAACAAACACAAAAACCGCCTCCACTCCAAACAAGGCACAACTTTTGCACATAACAATACTCCTACTCTCCATTTTAGAACTTCCTATATTTTTTAACGGCTCACGTCTTTGCATAGCGAAGCGTAGGTCATATTATTTGTAACTATTTAGGTATCCACTATTTTGGTCAAAAAATGCCCTTTTTGCGCCTGTTTTTGCTGAATTTTTTTCACGTAGCCCAGCTACGCTTCAAAAATTGTAGCTTCAACATCCACAAAAATGCCTATTTTTTGCCCTAAAATAGGAGCACCTTAACAGTTACTATTATTTTATCAAAAGAAAACTACAATGAAGAGATTTCTACACCTACTGGTTTTTACCGGCCTAATTTTTACCGGTGTTTACGCACAAAATCCGGACACCACATCCAGTGCCATCATCACAAAAATTGACTCCACACCTGTTTCTGACTTTGTCAAAACGAGTCTGGCTTCGGTCAAACAAGGTATTTCTAACGTAAGTGGACATTTTTCTCCCGCTTCTGTTGGACATTTCGAGCACTTTGATGACTTTGGCTTTGCATTGAGCGACGGTATTATTATATCTACAGGATTGGTAGAAGCGGCTCTACACCCCAATGACACACAAGGAGCCGGCATACAATTATCAAATCAGGAGATACATGATAATACACTTAACCAAGTTACCATCGGCAAACTTTTCGACGTTTCTTTCATCGAATTTGACTTTATCCCTTCCACCAACATGATTGATTTCAACTATATCTTTGCTTCAGAAGAATATCCCGAATATGTAAACTCCATGTTTAATGATATTTTTGGATTTTTTATCAGCGGACCGGGCATTGTGGGAGAACAAAACATTGCCTTAATCCCTCAGTCCTCTTATGCCGTAAGTATCAATACAGTCAATCATCTCACCTCACCTGAGTATTATGTTTCCAACTTGCTCTACGACACGATGCCACACCCGTTTTTCAATTTCCTCCAATATGACGGGATGACCGTTCCATTGACTGCCGAAGCAAGGGTTACTCCTTTTGAGACCTATCACATCAAACTAATCATTGCCGACCTTTCCGACGGTTTATGGGATTCAGCCGTATTCATCAAGGGCAATTCATTTGAGAGTAAGCCATTGGTTTTTGATTTTAATTTTACGGAAGACAATTATGAAAAGGTCATCTACGAAGACTCCACATTATTAAAAATATCTGCCACTTTACCGGCTCCGGCACAAGCGGACATCACGTATCATTTTTCGTATGCCGGCGAAGCCCAATTAGGGGTTGATTATATAGCTCCGGAGTCTTTCACGTTCTTTGCGGGAGACACCACTGCCAGCTTTAAAATCAAAGCGCTCGGAGACCAAATCACGGAAGGAGACGAAAGCTTTATGTTAATTATTGATGAGACCCAAGACACCTTAAACATAACCATCAAGGAGTCCTCTATTGTGTTGGGTAATCACCATGCACCAATCACAGAGATGGTACAGCTTACGCCAAATCCGGCCAACGATGTATTTGCCATTCCAAACGATTTAAAAGCGAAGTCAGTAACCATTTACTCCCTTGCGGGAAAACAGATAAAGCAATTCAATGATAATTTTAATACAATGGATATTTCCGACTTACCCAAAGGTCTATATTCCATTCGTATTCAGACACTTAGCAATACTTTAGTCAGCAAACTAAAAGTAGATTAAAAAAAAATATACGCATAAAAAAAAGAGATTTTCCTTTCGGAAAATCTCTTTTTTTAGTAACTGTTTAGGTGCCCCAATTTTTAGATAGAAAATAGGCATTTTTGTGTGCATGTTGATGTAGGGACGCACGGCCGTGCGTCCCTACGTGAGAAAATTTTAGCAAAAACAGGCGTAAAAAGGGCATTTTCTAGCAAAAATTAGCGGGTGGCTAAATAGTTACTTTTTTTATTTACAAAACCTTCCCATCCGGCAAGCTAAAGGCGAGCATCTCAGCTAGCACAGCGATTCAACCAGCGAAGCTTGCGAGCAATTCAACTTCTTCAACTAAAAACCAAGCAGAATTCCAAATACAGAACCGAACAATCACCATGGATAGAGCGCCGTAGGTGCGACACCTTTGTAACTGCCAAATATCCAATGATGAAGTAAAATCCCAAACAAAAATCCAAGTCTCTCAACTAGCGCAGCTCTCAACCACGAAGTCCGAAGGACGAGTTCTCAACCTAGAGAGCCGAAGGCGAACGTCTCAACTTCTTCAATTAGCAAAAATTTCATCCGGAGCCAATGGCATACAGGGGAACAGTTTGGCTCACCAATCACTACGCTGCGCTCCGTGCTTAGCGATCCACGTCCTAGGCGAATCTCAATCACGAAGTCCGAAGGACAAGCTCAACCAAGAAGCCGAAGGCGAACGTCTCAACTTCTTCAACTAGCGAAGCTTGCGAGCGATTCAACTTCTTCAACTTTCTCAACTAAAAAACCAAACAGAATCCCAAATATCCAAG
>JALVCY010000332.1 GCA_027009605.1 Saprospiraceae bacterium | reverse complement strand
AAACCACCATTGAATCCAGCTTGGAAGATGGACATTTAGGTATTTTAGACAAACCGGCAAAACCCAACCAAACATGATAAAGAAAATTCTTTTAGCTCCACTCCAAAGATTTGTCCAAACAGAAAGTTTGAGTGGTATTTTATTGTTCGGCGCTACCCTCATCGCTTTAGCTTGGGCTAACTCTCCTTTTGGCGAAAGCTATGTACAGCTCTGGCAATATAAATTAGGCTTTAGTATTCATGATTTTAAATTAGAAAAGCCCCTGATTCTTTGGATTAATGACGGCTTGATGGCCATTTTCTTTTTTTTGATTGGGTTGGAGCTAAAAAGAGAATTAATTATCGGAGAATTGGACTCTATCCAAAAGGCTGCCTTTCCGGTTTTGGCGGCGTTGGGGGGAGTGATTTTTCCAATCGGGTTATTCCTGCTTCTTAATGATAATCCGCAGACGGCTACCGGCTGGGGAATTCCAATGGCCACCGATATAGCCTTTGCCTTAGCTATTATTAAGCTACTTGGAGACCGCATACCCCTAGGTCTAAAAGTTTTCTTGACTGCTTTTGCGATTATTGATGATATTGCGGCGGTGGTTGTTATCGCTTTGTTTTATAGCGCAACGATTCATTGGTCTTTGTTGGTTTATGCCCTCATAATTTTGGCGGTTTTAGGAATTTTATCATATCGTAGAATCTACCTTCCTGCTCTATTTTTGATACTGGGCATTGTCGTATGGTTTTTATTTTTAAAATCCGGGATTCATCCGACGATAGCCGGTGTACTATTGGCCTTTACCATTCCCATTCGGCAAAAGATAAATCTGAAAAACTATCTCACCGAATCCAAGCAAATCTTAGCTTCCATTCAATCCGACCCCAATAACGAAAATAACATCCTGTCCAAGGCACAAATCATTCAAATCGAGAACTTGGAATCACAAATCCGAAAAGTACAATCTCCTTTGCAAGACTTGGAATACAAGATTCATCATTGGGTGGCGTATTTCATCATGCCGATTTTTGCCTTGGCCAATGCCGGTGTTATCATCAATAGTCAAATACGTTTGGACATTCCATTGGCCACGAATATTGCCTTGGGTTTGCTTTTGGGCAAATTCTTAGGCATTTCGATAGTCTCTTACTTGGGGCTTAAACTGAAGCTCACCACGCTTCCTATTGGAGTCAAATTCAAGCAGATATTGGGCGTATCAGTTCTCGCCGGTGTGGGATTCACGATGTCCATATTTATCTCCGGCCTAGCCTTCACCGGCAATCAATTATATAATGACTCAGCAAAAATTGGAATTTTAGCCGGTTCTTTAGTGGCTGGCCTGCTGGGGTATCTAATCTTGCTAAGGACATCGCCTCTACAGCAAAAGAAAATCTGACACTATTTAGATAGGAAAGAATCACTCCTGCAATTCACACCGTCTGCTTCAAATCAATAGACAAGCGACCTACCGAAGCATCAGAGATTACCATCAACAAGTCCCTCTTGATATCCTTGTAATACCGATGTAGAGGACAAGGATTCTCATCAGAGCAAGTGGGTTGCCCCAAAATACATTCATCTAACACATTCCTTCCGTCAATACAGTCAATAATGTCTAAAAGTGTTTTGTCCAAATTTTCTCCTGTCATGTAGAATCCACCGCCCCGACCTTTGGCCGAAGAGACTAAATTGGCTTTTGCCAATTTTTGTAATATCTTACTCAAAAAAGGCTTGGGTATGTCTAATTTTTTTGCGATATCAGAGACCTTGTATTTCTCTAACCCATCTTTAGATGCCAGTAGTAAAACAGTTCGTATGGCGTATTTGGTGGCATTGGAAAACATGAATCAATAGGGTTTATAGTGTTGGTTTTGTTATTGGGTTATATGCCAAAAAAGCGGTTAAAAAAGCCTTTCTTTTCGGCATCTGTCCCTTCTTCATAGGCTCGTTTCAAATCTTCTTTCTCACAAGTATCCACAATCAAGTGCTCCACAAAATCATCATAGGTTTCCCCCCGACGTTCCAAAAAATCTGTCAAAAAATGCTCCGCAGCCGCCATTCCTGCAAAGTCTTCAATGGCTTTCAATGCCTTGTACATGGGCACTATAACCTTTAGGATTCCTTCTTTAGGTGCTCTACGATATGCGGTATAACTTATAATATTTCGATTGGCATCCACCTTGGTTACAAAGTCTGTAATCACCCAATAATAGCGCCCGTCTTTACGCAAGTTTTTAATAATCGCCATGATGTTTTCACGATCTTTGATATGATCCCACACGACTTTAAACATCACTCTTGGCATGTCCGGATGCCGTATTAAATTATGATTCGCCCCCACAAGCTCTTCCTTTGAATAGCCGGATATTTTCACAAAAATATCATTGGCTTCGGTGATGATTCCCTTGGGATCCGTTACGCTAATCAGTACATCTTCTTTAGGCACAACTACTCCTTCATCAATGGGTTGTGGTCGATTGGATTTGTTTAGAATTTTCATAATTGGTGGTTTTATTAGTCAATTTGGGTTAATAAACAGATTTTCCGGCATCCTGCCAAATGCCAGTAGCCATTCCCTTGTCATCAATAAAGCCCTTAATGGACTTGGGTATATTTTTCGCTTTCGCAAAATTAGTTCCTTCAAATTCTGTCCCAAAGAAATTGCAATCTCTCAAGTCCGCTCCACTAAAATCAGCTCCTTGTAAATGCCCACCTTGAAAATTGCAGCCAATCAACTTGGTGCCTTTAAAACTGGAGCCTTCCAAGCCGGCGCCCGTAAAATCAGAAAAAGATAAATCACAACTATCTATTTTAGAATCTTTTAATACCGCTCTAAATAATTTAGTTTTTACTCCGGTCGAGCCGGTCCAGTCTGCTTCCACAAATTCAGAATCCTTCATCAGAGCACCCGTAAAATCACAGTTTCTCATTTTGGCAAAATGGCCTTCCATGCCAAACATATTCGCCCCCCGAAAAGTACTGCCATCTAAATTAGCTCGATTGACATGGACATGAAACAACCGGCTTTGATCAAAATTAATATCACGCATATCCGAATCGTCAAAAATCGTCCATCGTATGTCTGCCGCCCGAAAGTCAGAATCATGAAAATCACTTTCTTGACATTTCCCGGAACGTATGGATGCCCCCCGAAAATCAGACTCAAAAACCTTGACCTTCGTCCAATAAATTTCATCTAATTGAGCGCGTCTAAAGTCATCTCCGGGTTGGGGTACGGCTTTGATGCCGGTAGGTCTTGGCTTG
>JALVCY010000331.1 GCA_027009605.1 Saprospiraceae bacterium | reverse complement strand
GCCTTCGGCTCTCTGGGTGGAGACTCGTCCCGATTACTATCGTGGATTCGGACTTCGTGGTTGAGAGCTTCGCAGGTTGAGTTGATTTGGGTTTTTGTTTGGGTTTGTACTTCATCATTTGATAGTTGGAATTTTGTTTGGTTTTTTAGTTGAAGAAGTTGAATCGCTCGCAAGCTTCGCTAGTTGATTCGCTTCGCTAGTTGAGAAAGTTGAGACGTTCGCCTTCGGCTCTCTGGGTTGAGAACTCGTCCCGATTACTATCGTGGATTCGGACTTCGTGGTTGAGAGCTTCGCAGGTTGAGTTGATTTGGTTATTTGTTTGGGTTTTTACTTCATTATTTGATATTTGGGATTTTGTATTTGATATTCTGCTAGTTGTGAAAGCCAAAAAAAAGCCGCCTTCAAATGCTTGAAGGCGGCCCATCCTAGTGTAGGAATTGGATATGTTCAATTGTGCGTATAAGTTATGTCCCTATTTAAGTAGTTCGGCGAGCTTGTCTTCGAGCTCGTATTCATCCCCGCTGACGTAACCTGAATGTCGATAAAGGATGTTTCCCTGACCGTCCAAAAGGAAAGTTTCCGGAACTGTGGTGAAATTTAGGGATGTTTGCAGGTCATTTCCGGGGTGATTTAAGATGATGTAATCCCATCTTTTTTGGTTGACCATTGTTCTCACTTTGGGTAAAGTTCTTTGGTTATCGACAGAGATGGCGATGAGCTGAAGCCCATATTTTTTTTGCCAATCCGGGTAGAAGTCGGCGACGGTGGAAAGTTCTAATTTACAAGGGGCACACCAAGTAGCCCAAAAACTAACAATCGTGGGCTTACCGTTTTGTACATAGTCCTTTAAGTTAATTCTCTTGCCCTGCAAGTCATAGACTCTAGCTGTAGTAGGAAATTGCTCTTTTTGCCCAAAGGCCGTCAAAGATGCAAAAAAGACCAATAAAAATGCGAGATGTATGCGCTTCATTCTTTTATTTTTTTAATATTTGCCTTTCAAAGTATAGAGATTTACTAACTTTGATGCTGCAAATATAGTACATTGGGTATTAGGGATTGGTTTTTTAAGGGAAATTAACCGTTGATTAACTTCCTATTTGTCAATTTTGAGTCAAACAAAACTTTTTTTAGATGAAAAGATTATTGATTTTGTACGGTTTTTTGGTCCTTTCTTGGGGTGTTTTTGGACAAGAAAAATTAGTGCTTGGGGGGAGTGTCGTGGGTAATGCGAACTTTTTTATAGCCGATTCTACAATTGGAGCCCTGAATACACCACAGTATGACCACCAACTATACGGCTCGGAGACTTGGGTGTCCTTGCACGCCGCTTATAAGGGGTTTGAAGGAGGAATTCGCTTTGATATGTATAATAATTCCAATTTGATTGATCCCAAGGGTTCTTATTCCGGCCAAAAAATAGGACGTTGGTTTTTGCGCAAGCAGATCAAAGACCTACATGTAGAAGCGGGATATATCTACGATCAAATCGGTGCCGGCTTGATTTATCGGGCTTATGAAGAGCGTGCTTTGGCGATAGATAATGCACTTTATGGGGTAAAATTGGGCTATGATTTGAGCCCTACTTGGAAAGTGACCGCCTTTACAGGCAAACAGAAAAACCGGTTTGAGACTTATCCGACTACGATAAAAGGGGGGACGATATCGGGATATTTGAAGTTGGACTCTACAGGAAGTGTGGCGATTAGTCCGGGTTTTGGGGTGGTTTCGACCACACTGTCGGATGAAACGATGAACCGGGTAGTTTCTGCCATTGCGACCTATACGCCGGCAGATAGTATCGGTGCGTGCTACAATGTGCAAGCCTTTACCTTATATAATACGTTGTCTTTTGGTAAGTTTGCTTGGTATGCTGAAGCTGCTTATAAGACGTCCAGTGTGATGTTTGATCCCCTTGCGGAAAAACATAATTGGACGGGGACAAAATCTTTGGGTAAGCTAGTGCGTCGTCCGGGGACGGTTTTTTATTCTACTTTGAGCTTTGCCCAAAAAGGTCTAGGGGTGACCGTGGAAGGCAAGCGGACAGAGAATTTTAATTTTAGAGTGGATCCGTTTGTTAGCTTGAATCGGGGGGCTTTGAATTTTTTGCCGCCAATGGCTCGCTCTAATACTTATGCGATGACTGCTTTTTATGCCGCCGCTACCCAAGAGTTTGGGGAGCAAGGAGGGCAGATTGATATCAAGTATTCACCTTCTCGCAAGATGAATTTTGGCTTGAACTATTCTAATATTCAAGACTTGGATAACACGCAATTGTATCAAGAGATTTATGCAGATTTTTTGTATAAGTACAAACGCAAGTGGGAATTGACCACCGGCGTTCAATTGCAAACTTATAACCAAGAGCGGTATTACAATGAGCCCGGTGCGCCGGTTTTGCATACGGTGACGCCATTTGCGGAGTTTTTGTATAAGTTTTCTCGCAAGAAATCCCTTCTAATGGAAGCCCAATATTTAAATATTCTTAACAAAGAAGGGCATAAAGAATTGCCGAGTTATGGCAATTGGTTTTATGGCCTTGCGGAATACCGGTTGGCGCCCCATTGGAGTTTTTCGGTTTCTGACATGATTAATGTGACGCCCGGAGAGCAGTCAATCGTGGATCGGGCGACCGGTGAAAAAAAGGTGAGCCACTATCCGCGGTTTGATGTGTTTTATACGACGGGTTCGACCCGGTTGGGTTTGAGTTATGTGAAGCAGGTAGAAGGAGTGGTTTGTACAGGCGGTGTTTGTCGATTGGAGCCGGCCTTTAGTGGGGTGAAGGCTACAGTTAGTGCATCGTTTTAATGGGTGTTTATTTGGGATTTTAATAATCAGGCGGGAAACCGTCGGTACAAAAAAAAGAATCATGAAAAAGGTATTTTTGTTATGGGTGATGGTGGTTATATTTTTTGGCTCCTGTTGCAAGGAAGCCACCATCCCGGCATTGGGAGGGGGCGCAGATAGTGAGCGCAAAGTAATTATAGAAGAGTTTACGGGTGTGCGATGTGTGAATTGTCCGGATGGTAGTGCAGAGATCCAAAATTTGATGGCTTTGCACGGAGACAACTTAATCGCCATCTCGATTCATTCCGGAGATTTTTCCACCCCTTATCCGGAAAGTAAGTATGATTTTCGGACGGATGCCGGGGATGAGATTGCGGCGATTTTGGGGGCGCCTGACTTTTTTCCTTCAGCAGTAGTCAATCAGAAGCATTTTTCGGGAGAATCCAGTCGGCAGCTTTCCAAACAGTCTTGGGCAGGATAC
>JALVCY010000330.1 GCA_027009605.1 Saprospiraceae bacterium | reverse complement strand
AAGGCCTTTAGAGTTTCTAGATAGATGACATTTTTTTTGCGGCGATCTACCCGGTAAGCGCCTAGCCGGTTCATAAAGTAAGCAGCCGGCCCGGAATTGTATAAATTCAAACCGGCACCATAAGCGAATGCAGGAAGCCCGACAATCGAATCCAATACATAGCCCACTAATATAGAGTCCAAATTACTAAAATGCGTCGGTACAATGACAATATTTCCTTTCGGAAAAAGTGCCCGCAGTTTTTCTACTTCTCCGTAGGCGCGCATACGGTCGTGTAGATGGAAGGAAGTCCCATAGACCCTTTGGATATTGCGATTGGCGGCGGTATTGAGTAGCCGATTAAATACAACCGTCAAAAACTTTCGGGCAAATTTGAAGGTTTTATTGTTAAAATAGCCGATGATTTCTTCGGCGTAGCGATGGATGATGGCTTTGAGTATGCGGTCATTTTGGGCAACCACTTCGGGGTCGATATGATCCAAATCAATTTCTTCGGCAATCTTTTTTTGCATTTTTTTCCAAAAGATGGCTTCATCATTTTTATCTACTTTCCAAGGGTCTTCTTTGACGCGGGTACGCTCTCGGTAGATGGTTTGGGCTAGGAGTTTGCCGATTTGGTCTCCTTTTCTAGCCTTAATCTTTTGAAAAACCATCTCTTCCAAATCCTTGACAAATTGAGCCCTGTTTTTGCCCATTTTGGAGATGGGCCAATCGTTCAAATCTTCATATAGGGGTTTGTTCAAAAACTTATACTTCGCCATTTCAAAATTCTTCTGCTACTTTTTCATTGATTTCATGGATATATTGGAGCAATTCGTCCTTGCCTAGGCCGGTCTTAGACGAAGAGACAAAAATATTCGGCAAGGTCTCCCAACTTTCCAGTAATCTCTCTTCAAAAGCTAGTTTGTTTTTCTTAAATTCTTTGGGTTTGATTCGATCCACTTTCGTGAAAACGATACTAAATGGAACACCATTCTCCCCCAACATGTTGATAAATTCAAGGTCATTTTTTTGGGGCTTAATCATGCCATCGACCAGCACGAATACGGTCAGTAAGTTACTTCTAAACCGGACATACTTCTTTATCATGGCCCACCATTTCTGTCTGTTTTTTTTGGATACTTTCGCAAATCCATACCCGGGCAAGTCCACCAAATACCAATACTCATCAATTTTAAAGTAATTGAGTAATTGGGTTTTGCCCGGTGTACTGGAAGTTTTGGCTAGTTTTTGGTGCCCCGTGAGCATATTTATCAGTGATGATTTGCCGACATTGGAGCGTCCGCAAAAGGCATATTCCGGTACATTCGGCTCCGGGCATTGCTCCAGCCGAGTATAACTTCCCACAAATTCTGCTTTATGGATGGGCATATTTTCTTAAAAAAAGTTAAAAAATGTCGATTAGGTTAATCTTTGTTAAGATTGGGGCGCAAGATACAAGTTTCTGCCGGTTTTAATCGTTTTCGGGCTAGGAAGTTTGAGATTCTGACTTTTCTAAAATCGTAAACTAGTTGGGTACGATATGTTTGGGCCTTAAAAATGACTTTTCTGACCCAAACAGGAGCACCCGATTAGTTACAAAAAACCACCAATTATGAAAAATTATTTGTTGTTTCTTGGTATATGGATTCTTGGGTTGTCGGCGCAGCCGCTACAAGCACAACTAAGCCTAGGCATCAAGGGCGGATTGAATACGACCAGTATCGCCCCCGAAGAATTAGAGATTTTAAATTTTGATGATGCCAAGGAATTTGGGATTTCTGTAAAAGATGCAGACTATGGGATGCACTTTGGCTTATTTATTCAAGGCCAAATGGGAAAATTCATTTTTCGCCCCGAATTTATCTTCAATTCCAATAAAGTCAACTACAATGTCAAGGAGTTTGCCCTCAACACCATCACCGAAACGGTAAAAAGTGAAACCTACCAATATTTAGATATTCCGGTCATGATGGGCGCCAAATTGGGGGCTTTACGTTTGATGGGCGGGCCTGTCGGACACGTATTCATCCACAGCAAATCCGAGTTAACAGACTTGGCCGGATACAAGCAGAAGTTCAACGACATGACTTACGGTTATCAAGTAGGATTGGGGTTGGATGCCGGTCGCTTAAGCATTGACGGCCGTTATGAAGGAAACTTTAACCATGCGGCCGACCATTTCTCCTTCTTCAATCACGATTACCAGTTTTCTACCAACCCCAGCCGGATCATCGTTTCTTTGGGATTCAGGTTCTAAATTATGAAGCAAAAAGGAGCTTGCTCCCAAAAGTCGGTATTTTGAAATCGTTGGGACAGTTGCCAAATATTATTTTGATGGAATGCCTTCTGTTCAGTTGTTGAGTCCGCTCCGAAAAGTCCACTTCGTTAGAAATTAAAGCACGGAACAAAATTTTATTTGCTGTAGCGGCGACTTTAGTCGCCAAGCTCCGGTGCTTAAGTATAGGCATCTTGGCAGCTAAAGCAGCCGATACAAAACCAACTTATCATCAAAGGGAAAAAACCAAAAAAAAGGGAACAATACAGGATTGGTAAGCGAAGAATCACGGTAAGCCCCCAAGAGCCAGCCACAAATTCCACTAGGAAAAGTCCACTCTGCCAAAAATCAAAGCTCGGAGCAAAATTTTATTTGGCTACAATGCATAGTGCAGCGTGGTGTCGCTCCTACGGAGCTATATTTCTACTATTTTAGTCTTTACAAAGATATCGCCCCGATGGGGCTCAGGCTTGGGTATTTCAGCTATTTTCTCTGCTGTCAGCCCCGTAGGGGCGACACCTTTGTAACAGACAATATCGCAGGATACAGGAAGCCCCAGCGGGGCGACACCTTGTCTCGGTCGCACTAGTTATCATAAAGAATCCAAATAAAATTTTGTGGACTCAAGAACAACCCCACCAGCCCCTACTTTTAGAGTAAACTCAACGGTATAACGGCTAGGCAGCCAAGAGCTCTCACCCCTTGAACGCCGAAGGCATTTGAACGCCCGAAGGGCAAATTGAACGTGCGAAGCACAAATTGAACGCCAACAACCTGCGAAGCTCTCAACCACGAAGTCCGAATCCACGATAGTAATCGGGACGAGTTCTCAACTTAGTGAGCCGTAGGCAATGAACGGTATAACGGTATAGTGGTATAACGGTGTAGCGGGTAGGCGGCTAAAAAATCTTACAACTATATCAAATACAGAATCCAAAATATCATATAATGAAGTAAAAATCCAATAAAAAACCCAAATCTCTCAACTAGCGCAGCGAATCAACTAGCGAAGCTTGCGAG
>JALVCY010000329.1 GCA_027009605.1 Saprospiraceae bacterium | reverse complement strand
ACAGGGTCGATAGAAGTAGTCCCATTAGTAGGTGGGTTCACAATGGCCACAGTAGTGGGGTCAATACCTTCAATATCTGTGTCGTTGCCTAAAACGTCGATAACGACCGGTGTATCTTCATCTGTAATAGCTGTGTCATCAACAATGACAGGAGGGTCATTGACCGGAGTTACATCAATAGATACCATTGTGCTATCACAAAGGCCTGTTTCGTCACAAACCGTCAAGCAGATGCTATCCATTCCAAAGAAATTAGGATTTGGAGTGTAGGAAACACAATTATTTGCATCAATAGAAGCTGTTCCGTTTTGCGGGTCACCACAAGAAGCAACTGTCAATATTGCACCGGCATCGGGATCTTCGAGAGTAGGGCAGAAAGTAACGGTGCTGTCTTCCAGTGTTGAAATGGGTAGTTGTGTTATGACAGGGGGATCCACAACCGGATTGACGTTGACAACGACTTCCGCATCATCGCATAAAACAGGCATACCTGTATCACAAACAGTATAAACAAAAGTATCTTGTCCGGCAAAATTTTCATTAGGTGTGTAAGTTACTTCACCTGTAACAGGGTCGATAGAAGTAGTCCCATTAGTAGGTGGATTCACAATGGCCACAGTAGTGGGGTCAATACCTTCAATATCAGAATCATTATTCAGTACCGGAATAGCAACAGATTGATCTTCATCAACAGTAGCGACATCATCAACGACAGTTAAGGAGTCATTTACCGGAAGGACATCTATGAAAATAGTTGCTGTGTCGCACAAAGCAGGCGTAGGCGTTCCATCATCGCAGACACTATAGTCAAGTGTGACCATACCGAAGAAGTTTTCATTTGGTACAAAAGTTACATTTCCATTGTCATCCACGCCAAACAGTCCATTTACATGGGTAAATGTATCTTGAACACCAACCATGTTTAGGTTTAAATCAATAGAGTTGTGGTCAATATTTCCATCAACATCCGTATCATTCGATGCAGTAATGTTAAAAAATACAGAATTATCTTCATCAACCGTAGTGGTGTCATTGACAGCAATGGGCGGGTCATTGACTGGGTTTACAGTGACATCAACTTGTGCGGTCGAGCACTGTATAGGTGTACCTGTACCACAAACTTGATATTCAAAAACATCTGTTCCGACAAAATCGAGCTCCGGAGTATAAGTAATCTCACCAGTCACCGGATCAATTGAAATTGAACCATGAGCAGGCGGCGTAGCTTCCGAAACACTTGTTGCGTCAATGCCTTCGAGATCTGTATCATTATTCAATACATCAATCGAGACAGGAGTTTCTTCATCTGTAATGGCTACATCATCATTGGCTACTGGAGGATCATTAACGGGAGTTACATTAATTGTAATGGTCGCCGTGTCACAAGCTGAAGGTAAAGGTGTACCATCATCACAAACTTTATAGTCAATAGAAGTCTGTCCATTAAAATCGGCGGCAGGTGTAAATGTTACATTGCCATTACCATCCACTTCAAAGACACCATCACCATTATCCCATACTGTTTGGATGCCGGCCATGTTTAGGTTAAAATCAATGGTATTATTATCAATGTTGCCATCTATATCTGTATCATTTGAAGCCGTAATGTTTAAGACTACAGGTGTGTCTTCATCCGTTGTTTCCGTATCATCCATGGCAATAGGTGGGTCATTGACAGGATTGATTGTCAAGTTAACTGTTGCTTCATCACAAAGTCCGGAAGGGTCACAGGTTTGATAAGTAAAACTATCAGTACCACTGAATTCCGGATCAGGAGTGTAAGTGTAACTACCATCTGGACTAAGAACGACACTCCCATGAGTAGGTTGTACGGTTGGGGTAGTGGTTATTGTCAGTATGTCACCGTCCGGGTCTGTGTCATTAGTTGTGACATTGCCAGAAATGGGTGTGTCTTCGTCGCCTGTTGCGGAGTCATCTACTGCAATTGGGCTATCCGGCGTGGGGTTTACTGTAATGGTAACCAAAGCTGTATCGCAAATACTAGGGATTCCATTGTCGCAAAGTTCATAAATGAAAGAATCTTCGCCATAAAAATTAGCGCTAGGAGTATAAGTGAATGTGCCGTCAGGGTTTATTACCAAATCACCATTTGAGACCGTCGAAATTGGATTGGTATTAATCGCAATATTATCTCCATCAATGTCCGAATCATTGAAAATTAAGTTACCCGTAGCAGGGACTTCTTCATTGGTCAAGTAGTTGTCATGATTGGCTAGAGGCGGCTCATTTACATTGGTAATTGTGATGGCTAAATCTTGAGTATCTGTATCGCCTACTGCATCACTAACAGTAACCGTCACATCATATACGTTATCTGCACCGGCATCCGTAGGATTCTCAAAATCCGGCGGTGTGATAAACGTCAACTCTCCCGTATTTGGATCTAAGTTAAAAAGAGCTGCATCCGTCCCGGTTAAGGTATAGGTTAATCCACCACCATTTTCTGTTTCCCCATCAGGATCTGTTGAATTCCAGTCGATTACAGTATCCGTTCCGTTTTCATTGAAAGTAGCCGTATTGGTTGGTGCGCTACCATTATTGGAGATTTCCGGTGGTGTATTACAACCGGATTGTACATTACTATTTAAAAAGTCGTAGATGCCAGCATTTGTTTGCGTAAGTGTATAATTAGTTGTTGCTGCTTGTGTGTCATCACTTTCTATGCTAGTTGCAAGTCCGTTATTTCCGTAAGGGCCTGCGATGGTTGAATCTGCTTGAACGGTTTGGCTGTGACCAGATTCGTTGGCATCCGGGCATCCGTCATTATCAGAATCCAAATCTAAATAGTCAGGGATTTGGTCATTATCGGTATCTGTTGCGGTGCAAGAAGTATTATTTACTACAATTTCTCCGTATCCGCCATCATCATTTTTACTTCCGCCAATTACGTCCACACGAAACTCAAAAGTACCCGAAGTTTCAGAAGAAGGAATTGAAAGAGTAAATAATGCATCATCAAACCCACCACTGTTATCCATGGTGCTTGGCCCTACAAAACTCGCACCATTTTGAGCAGTTACAGTAATAGCATTTGCTCCTTGATTACTTGGATTGTAAATTTCAAAATAGGAAACACCATTAAATAGGACATTCATGCGAGCAGTTCCTCCTGCTTGGTGGTCTCCATCTTGAACCCATGCTCTAAAAGTTAGTTCTATGATGCCATTATTATTATCAAATTCTGGAACCGTTTGAGAAATAGAGCTCATCCCAAACTGCGGATTATTCACAAAAAACCGATTGGCTACACCTTGGTCGAAAAAATGATTTAGACCACCTTCTGTCCAGCCTGTCATGCCATTTTGAGCACTTGGATTTTGAATAGCATTGGTTGTTGTACAAAGATAACCTTCATCCGTATCCAAAATCCCATCATTGTCATCGTCTAAATCGACATCATCAGCGATACCGTCTCCGTCTGTGTCTAATGGTGGTGTACAGGCAGAAGCATCTGTATCATCCAAAACAGCTGCTGTGTTTGCTTGACCGGCTTCTGCAATAATTGGCACACCATAAGATGCACTAGTTGGGTCTGAATCAACTGTATCTCCTAAGCTATTGTCAGCATCTAAGTCGGCTGGCGCAAATGCCCCACCTGCTTCTATAGCATCTGGACAGCCATCGTTGTCAGAATCCACATCAAGTCTATTGACAATACCATCATTATCAGTATCTTGGCAATAAAATCCTGGTGTATTGACAAAAGAAACTGTACTAACTGCCCAGTCATCACCATTGGCAGTAAATGACCATTCCAATAGGGCATTAGCATTTCCGGTATTGGGAATAGTCAATGTAACATCAGTAAAAGAACCATTAGTGGTCGTAATAGGAAAATTTGTTAAAGAACTTGTCGCCCCATTAAAAGTAGTGACATTGGCTTGATTACCTCCAGAAGGATTTAAGAATGAAATATATTCAACACCATCAACTCTTAGAGTTAAAGTTGCAGTCTTATTACTAGTAATGTTATTGTTTATTCCATTAGTTCTAACTTTTAAATTCATCGTAATTTGACTAGGTTGAGTAGTTAAATCTACGACTGTAGAAGCTACTTGATCCGTTACGTTATCAGCATAATTGGCTATTCTTGTACTTGTTTCGTAAGACCAACCACCATTTAATGTCCAATTATTAAAATCGGGCTCAATTGGTGGTGGAGTCCCACATTCATCCACATCCAAAATGCCATCATTATCATCATCTAAATCGACATCATCAGCGATACCATCATTGTCAGAGTCAAGAGGAGGAGTACAAGCCAAATTGGTAGAATCGTCTAAAAAGTCATAAGTACCGGCATTTGTTTGCGTAAGTGTATAATTAGTTGTAGCTGCCTGTGTGTCATCACTTTCAACACTTGCCGCCAAACCGTTGCTACCAAAGGGACCTGTAATTGTAGAATCTGCTTCTATTGATTGGTTGTGACCAGCTTCATCAGCATCGGAACAACCATCTCCATCACTATCTAAATCAAGTTGATTTGGAATATTATCATTATCAATATCACAATCAACTACTGATGGTGCCGGTGTTACAGCAATAGGATACCCTTCATATTCAGTTCTACTAGTTGTTGTTCCATCTCCAAAACCACCTCCTTGATTATGACCCACATTCCAATATTGATTAGAGCCAAAAAATGGTGTAATATGTCCACCACAAGCAACATTTTCGGCTACCGTACCCGGTGTAATCCCATTAGGGTGCGTTGGCGTAGAAATATTAGAACCAGATAAGCCCAAATTATTATAAACAGCACCATCATTATAACCCCATGACAGTAATCTTCCATCATCAAGAATCATAGAAGCGTATTGATCATCACTGGCCGCAGAAGAAGTGGCCAAGAAGACAACATTTGCTACATCAGCGGTTCCTGCTTCATTTAGGACATTAGTCCAAGATCTTGCTTCGGTTGTTGTTCCATTCCCGACCATTCCTTTTTTGTTGAAACCCATTGAATACACTTTATGATCACTTCCTAAGATGTGATAAGTAGTCTTTGCTGTTGCAACAGATTCATATAGATAGGAGGATATTTCAATTTGAACTGGAGTCACCCCCGCAGGAAGTGGGTTGGTCATTAGAGTCGGTGTTGGTCTAGCAGCACCAGCAGAGCCATCCCCCAAATAAGTACTCTTCCCCCATGTATAGAAATTGCCATCAGAAGTATATAAAAAACACCCTTCAGTATTAATTTCAAAAAGTTCTGCATTTGTGACTGGGACACCGTTCAGTTCAATTTGATACCAGTCATCATTTAATTCTGCTGCATTGGAATGTAAATTTCTTCCTGTTTTAGTGTACACATAAAATCTACCATCCTTGGTAATCAATCCTAAACCACCGGCCGTATTATTGACACTACCACTTGCACTAATATATTTTACATCACTTGGTGTAACACCATTAGGCAAGGGCATTTGCCTAAAATCTCCACCGTTTGCAATAGGACTTTGGGTTACTACTAACTTATAGTCTTCACCCCATGTATATAAACCATCGGTCGTTAAGAAAAACGTCTGAGTAGCACCACAAATAGTAGCTGTAATCGGTGTTCCGGTATAGTTATAACCATTAGCAGGCGTAATATCTGTAAATTGTAGTATATCAACATCTGTAGTTGGATGTACAAACTCTCCTGTTGTCGCAAAGCCTCCGTCACTGGTACGGATTAACGCTGCATGATAAGCGGCTTGTAATGCATCTAGCCTATGACCAAAAGCTGTAATTGTACCACCTGAAGGGCACTCATCCGTATCCAATATCCCATCATTATCATCGTCTAAATCTACATCATCAGCGATACCGTCTCCGTCTGAGTCTAATGGAGGTGTACATGCAGAAACATCTGATGCATCCCTAACTGCTGCCGTAGTTACTTGACCAGCTCCTGCAGCCGTTGGTACACCATAGGATGCACTTGCGGAGTCTGTATCTACCCCACCTCCAAGACTGTTGTCTGCATCTAAATCTGCAGTCGTGAATGTACCTGCTGCTTCTAGGGCGTCTGCACAACCGTCGTTATCGCTGTCTGTATCTAGGCGGTCTGGAATACCATCTCCGTCTGTGTCACAAGCAACGGTAGTGATTACAGGTATAGCAAAAGCATTTACATTTTGTCCTGAACTAGCTAACAATTCGAATGATATTGATTGTATTTTTTTACTTGCATCAATGCCTATAAAATGTAAATAACCATAAGCCTGATCTGGCGACCCATCTTCATTAGAATCTCCAACAGTATTAATGCCTCCAACTATATATTTTGCTAAACTATCAGGAACATGTGGCAAACCTGAAGGATTGTCTGATGTTAGGGTAAAGTCTAAATTCGATTGAGTGCTATTATCATCATACGTTATAGTAAAATTACCAATTCTATTGTGTTCTAAAATATTATCCAAAAATAATGAAAGATCTGCAACATGACTAGGAAAACTAATTGTATAAACTTGATTTATACTACCATCTGCAAAACTTTCCTGAAATTTATATCTACCTGTATATGTCAAGTCAACTACTCCTCCATTAGTTGCCGAAAATCCAGCTGTATAGGTTGAACATTCATTTGGATAAGGGTTATTACTTGGTCTAAGTGCAATAGTTTGTACTGCTCCTCCTTCATCCGTATCCAATATCCCATCATTATCATCATCTAAATCTACGTCATCAGCGATACCGTCTCCGTCTGAGTCTAATGGAGGTGTACATACCGAAACATCTGTATCGTCTATAACACCAGCCAAATTAGTATAAGAATAACTCGCTGCTATTACGGTACCATCTGCATTAACTGCGGGAGGATCCCCTGCGCCATAGGCAGCTCCATCACCTCCATCTGCATTAGCATCGGCATACGCTTCGTTGGCATCAGAACAACCATCACCATCGGAGTCGGTATCCGAATAATCCGGTATGCCGTCAACATCTGTATCGGGACAGGCCGTAGGTATGCTAAATACCATTGTTCGTCCCGGACCACCGGTGGAGCCATAGGTCTCAGCTAAACTAAAGCGTATCTCATCTATCGGGCCGGTAATATTAAAACAGACGGAGCCTTTGGGGTCGGTAGAAACCAGCGCTCCGGGGATAGACCCAACCGTACCTTCAAATGTCAATGGAGAGACACCCGGAGCACTGGTTTGAGCAACCAACGAGCCTACAGTTACTTCATTAGGACTAACATTGTATGTTGCTCCATTTGACAAAAACTCAATCTGTAAAAATTCGCCATTGTTAGCATTTCTTTTTTCTATATCATAGAAACAAATATTAAAGTTGGAAATTGGGCTAGAGTATATTATGGAATTATTAGCAAAATTGGCAGGCGGTGTGCCGGGGCCATTGTTATTGATATTATGTCTTATTAATGTTTCGCCGTTGGAGTCCATCGTCGATAGGCCATTCCCTGTGCTGATGTCGGCATTTAAAGTGACAGTTTGATTGCCGTAAGAAAATGTTTGGCTTGTGGTATTTGTTAAACTACTTATGTCCAAAGGAGGGCATTCGTCAGTATCCAAAATCCCATCATTGTCATCATCCAAATCAACATCATCAGCGATACCATCTCCATCATTATCAGGAATGACAGTAACTGTTGCTGTCGCCTCAGAACAAAGCGGTGTCGGGTTTGATGAGTCACAAATTGAATAAGTAAAAACATCCGTTCCTGAAAAGCCAGCATTAGGCGTATAGACGATAGTTCCATCTCCATTTACACTCACACTTCCATTTGGGGGTGTTGTGCTAATAGATACCGCTGTGGTGTTTAGATTGCCATTGGCGTCAGTATCATTTGCAGCCACATCAATTGTCACTGCATTTCCCTGAACCGTTGAAGCTAGGTCATTAACCGGTTGGGGAGCTTCTAGGGACTTTGTTCTCACAAAGGCCGCAGCCAAATGTACTTGATCTCCACCTGTTTGGACTGTTGAGGTGAAAGATAGATCTCCAGCACTTAAAAAGTTCGTAATATTATATTCATCAACGTCAAGACCATATCTGGTAGGTGATGTTGCTACATTGGCAAACGTACTCGCCCCTTGATGTATCCCTCCAAATGAATTACCATCTACGTCATTCGCTTGATTCCCGTTGATTGCTATTCCTTCAGACCCCGAAACATTGTCATCCCCTTCCACAATGTAAACTACAAAATCTGCTTCAACAGGGCTTGCTACTTGGAGATTGTTAAACGTAAAAGTCTGAGAAGGTGTATGGGTGCCGCCATCATCCAATAATAAACTAAGACCATCATATACATTAATCCGATAATCATCCACAATATTAGTGGCATCTTCATAAATGACATAGAGCATCCAAGTACCTGTTACGGTGCTGTAGTTGTACCAAGGAGTACCTGATGCGTTTTCAATCGTCAACCCACTCATTGTATAACTGCCGGAACCGGCAGCTTGTACAATGGAAGTTACATCTTTGAAGTAGCTAAAATATTTTTCATTGGCATCGTAGTTTGCATTAAAACTTTCATCAGCCACGACGGTGTTTGTCGTTCCTGTTGGATCCTGAAAATCTACCGTATTATCTTCAGTACCGTTACCATGTGCCCAGTACAGATAGGCGGCGACTACCGTGCCTGATGCCGGAATAGTCAAATCTGATGTAGCACTAGCAGCCAGTGATCTTGGGTTTGTTGCATTACTTTGATCTCTAAAGGAAGATCCTGCTAATGTATAGTTAATTTTTCCGGAAAACGTTGACCTATTGGTTAGTTGTGCAAAACTCACTATTGGGGCTAACCCAAAAAGCAAGATGATAGCAAGCTTAGGCAATCTTCCAAATGAAGAAAAGAAAGGGCTTTCTGACCGATGTTTGAAAATCCGTAAGATGGATTGATACATAAGTAAAAATAAATTGAAAAAAAGTTCGGCAGAATCTTTAACCTTCCATTTTGGGTTAAGATTCGGCCGTTTTTTCGTTTTAGCAAGAAAAGTAAAGAGTTTCATAGATCCAAGATTTATGTTGAGTAAGTTTTTTTCAGATGATTAAGAACCAATAGGTTATGTTTTTATAACAAGATACTTTCATAAAAACATAATTTTATTAGTGCTTTCTGTTGGTTGCTAATACGTTTGGTTATTTCATTATGGTGCAAATTCTTTACCAAAAAATTATATATTTATTGCTAACAATTTGTTTGCGGAATTTTTGTTTTTGTTGAGAATAATTTTTATTTGTATTATAAATAGATGCTAACAATTTACTTACGTAAATTTTACTTTTAAAATGGTATTTTTTAATTTTAGGCTGTAAGGTGTGGTCTGATTGATAGGTGTTGATGTTAGGGTGTTCCGGTGCAACGGTGTCTTGGGATGGTGATGAATGGGTGTCTTCGGCAACGGCGTACTCAGTCGCTTGCTTCACGTGATAATAATCTAGGACGCCAATATTGCCAATCTGCTAATTAGACATCTCTATTTTTGCTGTGCAATGGATGGCGGATTATAGCGAATAAACATCTATCAAGAAAAGCCCTTGTGTCTATCCGGTTGCTATTGTTGTGAGATTTAATGCGGATGAGTTTGTAGAAAATTATGGTTGCTAGTAGGCGCCTTTTTTACAAGAGAAGACAAAATTCAACAAAAAAAGAAGGAGATTGTAGCCCATGATGCCCAAAAAATAACTAAATTTGTGCAATTAAAACCACCAACATGAGTAATAAACTAACAACCCTTTTTGCGCAAGCAGCCAACACTGATGAGAAGAGTCTGAGTATTTTGATGAAAGCCCTTTCGGAAAATGATTTGTCCGGATTTGATTATATTCAGTTTAAACAATCCGTGAAGGCCTTGGCTAAAATGAATATGGACGAAGCCACAGCCTATAAATCCGCTTTCGCAACCGCAGCCACCATGGGACTGACCAAAGAAAAATTAGCCGAAACGGCCGGATATTATCGAAATATCATCGTTAAGGAGCAAGATAATTTTGCGCAAGCCCTTAATAATCAACTGACTACAAAGGTCGAAGCCAAAAAGAAAGAAGTCGAAAAACTTAAATATCAAATCGAAAAAAATAAGGAGCAGATTAAAAAGTTGCAAGACGAAATTGCCAATTATTTGGATCAAGTGGATGCGACTGAAGCAGCTATTGTAAAAGAAGATCAGCGGATTGTAGCGGCAAAGGAGAAATTTGAAAAAACGTATCAAGCCGTCCTAGAAGCCATTGATAGTGATGTTGAAAACATTAAAAAGTATCTGTGAGCGGGTTAGAATATGGCAAGGAATAAAGCATTTTGGAAAAAACCGGAAGGGCTGACCGGAGCTCTTTTTTTGGCGGCTATCCTAGCGGGGCTGGGCTATCTGGGATTGAATGTATTGCCATCAATCAGTATGATTTTGCAAAATACCTTGTACTTGGGGCTGTCTTTGGCAGCGCTGGGGGCGGTGATTTATGTGGCTTTGGATAGTCGGGCGCGTAGTTTGATAAGCAATGCCTATATGTCTGTGATGCGGGCGATTACCGGAATTTTTATTAAGATGGATCCCATTTCCGTATTGCGCAGCTATCTTGATGACCTTGCGGAAAATATTAATGAGTTGAGTAAGCAGATTGGGGAGTTGAGGGGGCAGATGCGTAGCCTAAATGAAATTATTGAAAAGAATAAGGCCGATATCAATAAGCACCTTATCCTTGCGGAAAAAATGAGAGCTGCCGGCAATAAGAAAGATTTGATTATAGCCTCCAGGAAAGCCGGCAGGTTGCAAGAGTCTAACAAAAAATATGCTGTATTAGAGCAACAAATGCAGCATCTCTACAAAATTTTGACCCGGATGTATGAGCATGCTGAGATTTTGCATGAAGATACTCAAGACCAAATTGCCATCAAAGAACTAGAATATAAAGCCATCCGGGCGTCCCGGAGTGCGATGGAGGGCGCCAAAAATGTGATTTCCGGTTCGAGTAAAAAAGAGTTGTTTGACCAATCCATGGAGCATATCATGGAAGACGTATCCCGGAAAACCGGAGAAATGGAGCGTTTTATGGATTTGTCCAAAAATTTCATGGATACTATGGATCTTCAAAATGCAGAGTTTGAGTTTGAAGGTCTAGAGTTGTTGGATAATTTTGAGAGTAGCTTGTTGGACGAAAGTCCTTTGGATTTGAATCAAAAACGCAAGCCGGAAGCCGATAAGCTTAGGAGAGATGCCGGGGAAGACCGCAATGAGTATGACTCCTTGTTTTGATTTACTGGTTAGGCATTACATTTTTCCTTACCGCCGAGAGCACTTAGATAACACTAAGCTAACACTAAGAAACTCTACAAATTCTTGGTATTGGACTGCTAAAATTTGGGTGAGAAAATGGTGCATACATAGACTAACATATCGGAATACCGATTCTTTAATAAACCATTGCGGGCTTGATTCGTTATCTTTTTTTGTTTGTAACTATTTGGGTATCCGCTATTTTGGCCCTGAAATGCCTATTTTTTGTCTTTAAATAGGAACACCTAAACAGTTACCTTTGTTGTAACTGTTTAGGTATCCACTATTTTGGTCAAAAAATGCCCTTTTTGCGCCTGTTTTTGCTAAAATTTTCTCACGTAGCCCTGCTACGCTTCAAAAATTGTAGCTTCAACATACACAAAAATGCCTATTTTTT
>JALVCY010000328.1 GCA_027009605.1 Saprospiraceae bacterium | reverse complement strand
ATATTGAAGACCGGTAAACCCAAAGCCTTTGACAAAATACAAGGGAACAGAAACCAAGTTGACAGCAATCCAAACCGGCCAATTTTCAAGCTTCTTATTCGCCATCAACCACATCGCCGCAAAGGCTGCCCCTGTCGTAAACGTGTCCAAATAGGGCGTTGCTTCCCGAAATTCCTTTAAATTGCCAGATGTCAATTTTGCGAAAGCGTAATGCACAGAGTCTCTAAAACTTAAATCAGGCATGACCTTGTAATACCGATAGACCACAATGACAAATATCGAAGTAAATACGAATATCCCAAGGGTTTTGAGCTTGTCCTTGGAGTTTGTCGTGGTAATGGCTAGGTGTTTATCCGTACCTTCTACTACTTTCGACCAGATGTACCAACCATAAATACTCATGATGGTATAATAAATATTGATAATCAAATCTCCGTATAGATTCCATTGGGAAAGCAGGTAAACATATAAACCCGTACTGATAATTCCTGTCGGAAATACCAAAATATTTTCCTTCTTGGCATACCAAACACTTAAAATCCCCATGGCCGCAGCAATAATTTCCAGCCAGACCATCAAAGGGGCTGCCCCAATATAGGGTTTTAAGAAAAAATCAAGAATCTCCATAAACTAGACTTTGCGCAAGGATACGACTTTTTTTGGAATTCTTGGTCGTCGTCACTTTTCAGTGCAAACTCCCCGCTCAATCATAAGACCCTAGCGGCTAGTCCATCCAAATCACCCGCTCTTCCAAGGGAAGTCTTTCGGCTTTTCCCATAGCTTCTTCCACATAGCCTAAGAATAAAAATCCCAAACATCGTTCACCGTCTTCAAGATGGAATATTTTGTCCGCTTTTTGGATGGCCTTTGGGCTGCCCCAATAAGCCCCTATCCCATATTGCGTGGCGGTCAACCACATATTTTGTACGGCCATCGCTACAGCAGCTAATTCTTCCCAGTCTTCCAGCCGGTTTTGCGGATCTCGTTGCATACACAAGCCTATGACGGCGGCTGATTTCTCTGCTTTTTGAATAATTTTTTGGTATTTTTTTTCAAGAAATTGCTCCTGGGGAGTAGCGCTTTTGTAGGCATTCGCTAAGAACAGACCCAGCTTCTGTTTGGAAGCTCCGCGCAAAACTTTAAACCGCCAAGGCTCTGTTTTTTTATAGTTAGGCGCATAAGTTCCGTTGGTTAGGATGGTTTCCAGCACATCTTTGGGAATGGGCTTGTCAAGGAAGCTGGGAGGATAGATAGAGCGTCTATTCCGAATAAGATGATTCAGTTCTTGATGAGTCATGATTTTGTATTACTGTTCGAGAAGGTATAGAAAACTAGTTTGTCTAAAAAAAGTTCGCAACTACCTAGCAAAAAGTAAGTCAACCACAACATCCGGGCACTCCTATTACTCTTCGTGTTTGAGCACTTCCGTGCAAAAACTCATCAACCATTGGGTTTGTTCCGCTCCTTTTTTTTGCCCAATCTGCGCTGCAATATAAATGAGCAAAAGCAAACCCAGACCTAATAAAACGAGCCAAAAAGACCAAGCGGGATAGCCCATTTTGAGCTGAACCAACCCGTACATCCCGGCAAAGAAAGAAATAGCCAAAGCAAAGAAATAGAAAAACATAAATAAAGTCCAAACCTTTGGCTCCGGACCAAATCGCCCGCGAACGGAAGTCCCTTCATCCACATCGTCTAAAATAATATTTAAGACCGGAGACCAATAATGCCGATGTTCCGGATGTACCCGAAGCTCGATGTGGTCCCGAAAAGTTCTACCCTGAATAGGCTTGTCAGTGTGTGCTAAGAAATCATTAAAACGAGCGTATATTTCACGCTGTTCCATAGGCGTCACGCAGCGGATACGTGGCCGAACGCTAAAATTAATCATTGACTGTTCTTTTTTTGTTCAGCCAATGTACAAAAAAAAAGTGGCTTTGCTAGTGCTTTTTGCCAAACATTTTTGAAACTCCTACAACTAATACAGCAAGCATGACTACTAACATGCCTACAAGCATAATGTTACCTCCATTCCAATCAACTAAAAACATATCGTTCGGTTTTGTTTTTGATAA
Source organism: Saprospiraceae bacterium (assembly GCA_027009605.1). GTDB lineage: Bacteria > Bacteroidota > Bacteroidia > Chitinophagales > Saprospiraceae > HyVt-613. Next base: position 9,577 of record JALVCY010000328.1, on the reverse strand, counting down.
AAAAAGCGGTTTGTTCAATACACCAAGCCGCTAGCCCCAAAAATACGAAAAAAAAAGATACTATTGAATGATATTTATCATTCTTTTCGGTTTATTCATCCAAGATATAGAGTAACCCCAATAGTAACCACAAGAGATAATAGCCCGTACCTGCGGCTGTTTCTAAGGTCGGTTCGACAAAAAAAGACAAAAGCAAAATTACTTGAACCGAAAGAAATAACGTGTTTTTATAGTGCTTTCGATAAAATATCGGCGTTAATATGCCCATCAAAAACAAAGTTAAACCCACCCCGCCGGTGGTCGCGTAATAATAAATGTACTCATTGTGGGGTACTAATTCTTTGGTTATCCCCATTGGCCTGAGCTCTTGTTCCATCTCATCCAAAATGTCTCCGGCGCCGATACCAAAAAGCGGGTGCTCATTTCCCATTTTAAGCCCCAGTTGCATGGACAAAATTCGTCCTGAATCTGAATAATTATTGCCGGCTCCTTTTTGTCTCATCTCCCAATCGTAAAGCATATAGCCAATTTTATTCTCCAAAGACGGCAAGTATTTTCTACCGAGAAAGGGGGTGAGTAGTAGTAGAAAAACCCCTAAAAAGCCATAGATTCGATACTCTTTTTGCGTAAGCGCTTTCGCTAAAAAGACCAAAAGACCCAAATACATTCCCACAATACCACTCCGTACCGCCAACAAATGCTGAAAGAGAAAAAGCAAAACAGCGACCACAAGACCTAATCGCCTTTGCCAACGGTTGAGCGGTTTTTTATCCAGAAATAAGCCTAGCGAGATCATCACCGCAATCGCAATGCCCAAGCTAAATCGAATGTGATTTCTAGGTACCGGAATATTTTGGCCTTGCCCGATGAGCTTATTGATCGCTTCAAAATTTAGGGCATAATGAATGGTCACGCCAATGGCCGTCAAGCACATCATTAATACATAAAAAATAGCTAATCGCCGAAAATCCTGTGCCGTCAGCTTAGGCAAAAAGAAAAAAGCAATGGGCAGCCCCAAAAAAGGCATTTTAATTCGCATCCGTCCGGCCCAGTAAAATATATTTTCCGAATATAAACCACTCCAAAACATAGGCACAAACACCAATAGCAAAGCCCAAAAAGCAGGATTAGAAAAAAAATGCCCCCGCTTTTTCCGAAAGGAATCAGATAACATTGATTTTCGAGACGGAATATTCTCAAAAATAGCTACCGCTATAAGCCCAAACATCGATATGGATAACAAAAAGGGAGAATAAACCAAAGAAAAGAGTCCCAACCCCAGAAAAAACAAGGTGAGTCGATTAGTGGTGAGATGATTTATTTGTTCTGTTTGGCTCAAGTTTGCAGTTCAATTAGAAGGATTCTCAGCAATAAACGGCAAAATAACATCTTTTATCTCATCGTTTAGACATTTTCTGGAGAATATTCCCCAAAAACCGTAAATTTGCGACCTAATTTTTGCAAACAACCTGAACCCACAAAATTTTCATTTTCATGTTTTGGCTTCTTGCACAGCCCGATGGCTGTGCTGCTCTTACATGTCAATAACTTTAAACAAAAGTCATGAATAAACAATTCGTACTCATTCTTGCGTTCTTCTTGGTAGGTATGATGCCTGCTTTCGCACAAAATGACCCCGTATTATTTTCTGTAAATGGTAATGATGTACATGTTTCGGAATTTAAGTACATCTATGAAAAAAGCAATGGAAAAGAAGCGGATTACTCGCGAGCGTCACTCGAGAAGTATCTGGATTTGTACAAGGATTTTAAGCTAAAAATTGCTAGAGCACGTGAGATGAAGCTGGATACCATTCCGGCTCTCAAAAGAGAATTAAACGGCTATCGCAAAAAACTAGCTAATTCTTATTTGATTGATAAAGAAGTAGCCGACCGCTTGGCACGTGAAGCCTATAATCGTAAGAAACAAGATGTTCGCATCAGCCACATCTTCTTTTCGCTCAAGCATCTTCGGAGCCCGGGGGATACCCTAGCGATTTACAAGAAAGCACAAGAGATAAGAAAGCGCTTGGATAGAGGAGAATCCTTCGAAGAAATCGCAAAAATAGTTTCTGAAGATAAGTCAACCAAAGACAAAGGGGGAGATATCGGATATTTTACAGCGATATTTCCACCGGGCTTTTATCAAATGGAAGAAGCGGCCTACAATACACCTGTCGGGAAAGTTGCCGGCCCTATCCGCTCTGTTAGTGGGTATCACATCATAAAGGTAACGGACAAGCGTCCGGCTCGAGGAGAAATGGAAATCGCCCAAATCTTATTTTCTAAAGAGCCCGGCGTCGATGACAAAATCATAAAGGAAAGAGCCGAAAGAGCTCTTTATGCCATCAAAAACGGCAACATGCCATTTGATGAAGCAGCCAAGAAATTTTCAGATGACAAGACGTCGGCGGCTAAGGGCGGTTATGTCGGGTTTATAGGGATTAATCGTTTTGAGCAACCTTTTGAAGATGCCGTATTTGCATTAAAACAAGACGGGGAGTACTCCGACATTGTAGAATCCTCTATCGGCTTTCATATCATTAAGCGCTTGCGCAAAAAGGAAATAGGCTCCTACAAGAAGGAAAAACGAGCCATCCTAACCAAGCTGCGTAAAGACCCGCGTTATCAAATGGCGATAGATGCTTTTGTAGAAAAGACCAAAAAGGAAGCTCATTTTAAGGCTGATGCCAAAGCTTATGCCCAATGGGTTGCAGGTTTGCCTGACTCTACCTTCCTTACCCATAAATGGAAACCGAATCGTAAAAAGGATCAAACGGTTTTGTTTACTCTTGGGGGAAAGAGTGTTACCATTAGCGATTTGGATGAATTTGCCTATCGAGATACCAGAAAACGCTTGCGTTATGGTCGAAAAACAAAAGTGGCGGATGCGGCCAAAGAGATTTATAATGACTTTTTGAAAGACCGTGTAATGAGCTATGCTGAATCTACCCTAGACAAAAAATATCCGGAGTTTAAGGCATTGATGAGAGAATACGAAGAGGGGATTTTGTTATTTGATATTTCTCGCAAGGAAGTCTGGGACAAAGCATCCGAAGATAGTGTCGGATTAGCGGAGTTTTATCCAACTGTCCAGAATGAATTTAATTGGGAGGAGCGAGCCACTGTCGTGACTTATACGATTCCAAAATTATACGAGTCTTTGCTCCCCAAAATAAGAAAAAAAGCCAAAAGAAAGACACCGGCAAAATTATTGGCCAAGTTCAACAAAAAGAAAGAAATCTTGTCCATGAACCGGGAGACCTTCGAGAAAAGCAAAGCGCCAAAGGATGTAAAAAAGGTTTGGAAGAAAGGAGGCATGACGGAAACAACCTTTGACATCAAGCGCCAACCACAGACGGCTTCCTTCAAGATTATCGAGAAGATTTTGCCGGCCGGCCCTAAAAAATTAGAGGACGCAAGGGGTTATGCTATTGCCAAATATCAAGACTACTTGGAAGATCATTGGGTAAAAAGCTTGAGAAATCAATATAAAGTTGACGTCCACAAAGATGTTTTTGAATCACTTGTAAAAAAATAATTTGAGAAAACCCACTCGTGCTTTGGTTATTCGCTGGAGTCCATCGGCAATTTTTGTCGTGTTGGTAGGATTGCTGGGTCTGATGCAGGCGTGCAACTCTGACACTTCAGAGCCGACTGAGGAAGACCCCGTTTTGGCTCAGGTTTACAATAAGGCCTTGGTGCTATCGGATATCGATGGCATTGTGGGCCCATCGAATTCGCCGGAGGACAGCTTGCATCTCATCCAGTCTTTTGTGGATCGCTGGGTGCACGAAGCCATTTTGATGCATGAAGCAGAAAAACATGTGCGCCAAGATATGAATCTTGACCAGTTGGTCAGAGATTATCGCTCTTCACTCGTCCTAAATAATTTTGAAAATGAATTGTTTGCCAGTGAATTGGACACGGTCATTACAAATGAAGATGTGCATCAATATTTTAATGCTAATAAAGAACAATTTAGACTAAGGTACGATATCGTGCGTTACTCCCTTATCAAAATTGGGCAAACGAGTCAAGAAGTTGATTGGGTTCAGCAGTGGTGGCAGACCAAAGACCTATCCTTGTTAGTTGATTTAAAGGACAAGCTTCAACCCGGTCATGCCTATGTGGATGTGCAGCCCCAAAGTTGGCGTCCGTTGCAGGATCTAAAAAAACGGTTACCCAAAAAAATAGCCAAAACTCTTTCTGCGCCAAGCGACGAAGTGTACACAAATAATAACTACCTTTACTTCTTGAAAGTGTACGAAATTAGGGTCAAAGGAGATTTGCCCCCCATTTCGTTTGTGAGAGACCAAGTAGAAAAGATTATCTTACATGGTCGTAAAATGAAACTAATTGAAGACAAAAAAGCGGCATTGTACAACCAAGAAATCAATGGTACCAACGTCCGGATTTTTACAAACTAGAACTATGACAAAAGTATTTGTTTTGGCCTTTTTGGCTTTTTCTATTTTTACGCCCAAAGCGCAGGCCCAGCTCGCCAATCATACCATCGTGGATAAGGTCATTGGCGTCTTAGGCAATGAAATTATTCTGCTTTCTGACTTAGAAAAGCAAGTTGCGTATTTGGCTCAACAGCAAAAAGGGGCATTACCACCGGATGCGAAGTGCATGATTTTAGACAACATTCTTACTGATAAGCTGCTTGTTCACCAGGCCAAAGTGGATAGCCTCGAAGTAACAGATGATGAAGTCAATACCCAAATTGACGCAAGGATTGATAGGATTCTAGGGATGATGGGCAACGATGTCTCTCAGTTTATCGAGTATTATGGTCAGACTCCTACCGAGATGAAAGACTTTATGGTGGATGATATGAAGTCGCAGCTCCTTTCGGAAAAAATGAAACAGAAAATCATCGAAGGAACTTCTATTCGACCTTCTGAAGTCATTGCTTATTTTAATGCTATACCGGAAGACAGTATTCCCTTCTTTAATGCCGAAGTAGAATACTCTGAGCTCGTGTATAAACCGACGGTCAATCAGGAAGCAAAGGACGCAGCCTACTTGAGAATTTCTAATTTGCGAAAGCAAATCATCAACAAGGAGGCTAGCTTCGAAGATTTGGCCAAAAAATTCTCTGATGACTTAGGCTCCGGACAGCAAGGGGGAGACTTGGGCTGGCAAAAAAGGGGGACTTTTGTACCTGAATTTGAAGCGGCCGCTTATAACCTTGCGGAAAATGAAATCTCTCCGGTGATTGAGACCCAATTTGGCTATCACATCATCCAGTTGCTCGGTAGAAGGGGCAACTTGATTCATACTAGGCACATTTTGATTAAGCCTGTTTTTAGCGAAAGCGACTACCAAAATGCCATCGCTAAACTGGACACTATTCGTGAAAAAATTCTTAAGAAAGAATTGACTTTTGAACAAGCCGTTAGGAAATATTCGGATAAAGACCAGCAAAGCTATAGCAATGGTGGCCGGGTCATGAATCAATATACAGGAAATACCTTGTTTGAGATTTCTGATTTAGACTTTAATATTTACTTTGCCTTGGATTCGCTTCAACCCGGGGACATCTCCCAACCCGTTGAATTTTTGACCGAAGCCGGCGAAAAGTTTTATCGGCTCTTGGAGTTAAATGCTCGTACCCAGCCCCACAAAGCGTCTTTGAAAACGGATTATTCTAAAATCCAACAAGCCGCTCTGGCTACTAAAAAGAATGATATTATTGTGAATTGGGTCAAGGATAAAATTGGTAGTGTCTATGTGCACTTGGATCCGGAATACTATCAATGTCCCAATATTAAAAAGTGGAAATACGAAGGCGAAAACTAAGCTTTCGGGACACCCCATTTTCTCACTCAAGCACTCACCCAATGATAAAAACGATATTCACCACCGGCTTGCTCTTGATGGTTCTTTCTGTAAGTTTTGCGCAAGTGCCTAGGCATAAGCGTGCCTATCAACTCTATAACGGTGCCGGCAAGAAAATCACATATCGCAAGATGATAAGACAATTAGCCAAATCGGATATCATTCTATTTGGAGAATTGCATAATAATTCAATTGCCCATTGGTTGGAGCTAGAGTTGGCCAAAGATTTGGTAAAAAAAGAGAAGCCTCTAGTGCTTGGAACAGAACTGATAGAAAGAGATAATCAACTAGAGATAGATGATTACCTTTCGGGGAGAATAGATAGTAAAGCCTTGGATACGCTGATACGCAAACCCATCAATTTTAATACGGATTATAAGCCTTTGATTAATTTTGCGAAAGCCCACCACATTCCTTTTGTGGCTAGTAACATTCCGCGGCGTTTTGCCCATATTGTATATATGAAAGGATTTGAAGGTTTAGATGCACTTTCTGACCATGAAAAAAAATGGGTGGCACCTTTGCCGGTTGATTATGACCCAAATCTGAAAAGTTATAAGGATATGATGGGGATGATGGCCGGACACGGCGGTGCCAACTTGCCCAAAGCTCAAGCTGTCAAGGATGCAACTATGGCACATTTCATCTTGGGCTACTTTGCCAAAGGCAAGTTGTTTTTGCACTACAACGGTGCTTATCACTCCGATAATTATGAGGGCATCCTTTGGTACCTGAAGAAGAAAGAACCTAACCTGAACTATAAAACCATTAGCGTGGTCTCCCAAGAAGATATTAGTAAATTAGCCGAAGATTCTAAAGGAGTCGCTGATTTTATTATTTGTGTGGATGAGGATATGACGACGACTTACTAACCTTTGGTCTTTGGTCTTTTGGGCGCGCCTGTGGCGCTTTTGGTCTTTGGCTTCGGAGTGGGCTGCTTCTGACTGTACTGCCGGATGATTTACTTCTGTGGTTGGGAAAGTGGAGACGCTCGCTAAAGGGTCGCTCGCTTTGCTTCGCTGTTGATTTGGCTCGCTTTGCTTCGCTGGTTTTGGGCGAACACAAGGTTCGCCCCTACTTGTGCCGTTGGATGATGTCAATGGTGGCTTGCTGCATTTTGGTTTCTATGCCGCCGTAATGATTGTCATAATCCCTTCTGGAACGCTCGATGACTTCTATCGCTTCGTCTTTGCCATAAATGGCAGCGATTTCCACCCGGTTTAAGGATTCTCCGGGAATGGTCTTGTAGGTCAAAAAATAATGCCTAATCCGGTTGATAATCGAATCAGGACAGTCGGATAGGCTTTTCCAATTGTAGGTCTCATCTCCTTTTAGTACGGCGATGATTTTATCGTCTGCTTCTCCATCGTCAATCATCCGAATCCCACCAATCGGTACCGCCGGGACAATGATGTTTCCGTGGGCAATGTTTCGTTCTGTCAAAACAATAATATCTAAAGGGTCTCCATCGCCAATAATCCCTTTTCTACCACTTTTCAGCATGCAATAGTCTGCAACTTCTTCTGCGCAGTAGGTTTGAGGAAGGAAGCCATAAAGGGCAGGAACAATATTGGAGAATTTTTGAGGGCGATCCACTTTCAAAAAGCCGGATTGCTTGTCTATTTCATATTTAACAGAGTCGTGTGGCGTCATTTCTATAAAGGACATGACGGTTTCCGGTGCATTTTTACCAATGTAGATGCCATGCCAAGGGTGAGATTGATATCTCATGCCCATTTTTTGCCATAAATCATTTAGTGCTTCACTCATACTATTCGTATTTTTGGTGCAAAGATAGAGGGGTAAACTGTTAGTTGGGGGTAAAAGTTGCAGGATTCATTTTTTGTTAACAGGAATGGAGAGCTCGCCAGTTCCGGATGCTTTTTACTTCATCATTCGGTATCATCCTGTTTGTTGAAGAGTTGAGACGTTCGCCTTCGGCTCTCTAGGTTGAGAACTCGTCCTACGGACTTCGTGGTTGAGACGCTTCGCTGGTTGAGACGATTTGGGTAATTATTTGGGGTTTAACTTTACTCTTGGATATTTGGAATTCTGTATGGTTTTTTAGTTGAAGAAGTTGATTCGCTCGCAAGCTTCGCTAGTTGATTCGCTGCGCTAGTTGAGAGATATGGGTTTTTGATAGGGATTTTACTTCATTCTATGATATATGGGATTCTGTAATTGATATAGTTGTTAGATTTTATAGCCGCCTACCCGTTACACCGTTACACCGCTACACCGTTAATTGCCTTTGGCTCGCATTGAGAAGGGCATTTGCAATTGACGTTGCGAATAGATTGAATATCACAAGAACATGTACAAAATTTGAACATAGAGTACTTTGATAATCAGGGCGATGGGAAGGATAAAGGCATAGCCGACGACCGGGAGTTTGTTTTCCGACTTTTCAATAGCAAATTCAAGGATAGCCGGTTGAGTCGCCATCATGCCGACTAAAATACTAAATGGGATTTTGACAAATTTGTATCCGACAACTAAGGTAATGTAGGCCGTCAAGAAGCTGATAATCAGTGCCGCTGCCATGGTTTTCAAAGCCCCTTCCCCATGAAGGAAGGTCTCGAAAAAGGTGTGGCCGGAGTTGATACCGATGCCGGCTAGTAAAAAGATTAAGCCAATTTGCTGCAAAGTAGTGTTGGCACCGTGTGGCAAAATCCAAACGATGGGGCCGGTTCGCCGTAAGGCACCTAAAATCAGAGCAACAGTAATAGGCCCGCCGGCAAAACCCAATTTGAAACCAACACCACCGGGCAATTGAATCGTAACCATCCCCAATAACAATCCTAAAGCCATGCCTAGTCCGAAAGAGAACAGATTGATTTTGCCCAAGGCCTCGAAAGAGTCACCGAAAAAAGCAGAGAGTTTGTCCACATCTCGACGTCGAGCGATAAATTGTACTTGGTCGCCAAGCTCCAAAGTGGTATTTGCATTCGCTAACAAATCAATATCATTCCGGCGAATACGGGTAATAATGGCCGAAAAACGTTCGCTAAGGTTAAGTGTCGCTAGACGTTCACCGGCAATTTTGACATTGGATACAAATATGCGCTTGGTCGTGTAGGCAGATTGTTTGCTGGATTGGATGCCTTCTTTAGAAATGTTCCCCAAAGCCTTCACCACGACTTCAATGTGTTCTCTATTGCCAACTGCGACGACTTTGTCCCCGATGTTTAATTGAGAATCCCAATTTATTAGCTCCACTTCTCCATTTTTGTGCTGGATACGTCCAAAAACGACTTTCCAATGGTGAATTCTTTTGAGATCACGGATGGAAATGTTAGTAACATCCGGATTGGTAACGTCAATGGTACGAGTTAAGACTTCTTGCTTGACCGGAAAGTCATCTTTGACATCTTCTTCTTCCTGGCGGAAATCTATTTTTAAGGTTCTGATAGCAAGAATAATAGCCATAATGGCTCCAAAAATAGCAATGGGATAAGAGAGCGAATAGCCTATAACCGCTTTTTGCGAAAGCAAATCACTCGAATTCCCTTTATGGCGAATAATATCAAGTAAACCGGCCAAAGCAGGCGTATTAGTCGAACTTCCGGCAAAAATGCCTCCGGTAGATGCCGGGTCAAAGCCCAATAAATAGTGAATGCCAATGGTAATGCCGGCAGAAACCGTCAACATGGCTATGATAAAGTAAATGTCTTTTGCGCCACGTTGCCGAAAAGTGGTAAAAAAAGTCGGACCACTCTTGAGACCAATCG
>JALVCY010000327.1 GCA_027009605.1 Saprospiraceae bacterium | reverse complement strand
TCGTAAATCCATTGGCCTTGCCTTTCCATTGCGAAAGCAAGCGTTCAAAAGGGACTTGTCTTGTAGTAAATACACCTAGGTTGCGGTGCATAGGAAAAATGAGCTCGTCGGAGGCTATTGCAGCCGTCACACCCACCGGGATTGCTTCTTGCCCGATTCCGGAAAACCACTTGCTGATGCGACCTTGCCGTAGCAAGTTAATCATCTTTTCTTCGATGAGTCTGGGCCACAGCATTTTTTTGTACAAGTCTAAAAGTACAGATTTAGGTAGCTTACCTTTATTGAATTGGATGGCCAATTGGGTCTTAACAGACATAACGTGTTCGATTTAGGGGGCAAAGTTAATAGTAATGCACATTTAAAGCTATAGGAATGACTCCTTAAACTTAGAATTGCCCAAAAAAAATCCCTGTGAAAATAGATTCACAGGGATTCCTTTTTTACGAGAAAAAAAACGATTTAGTTCTTTTGCAAGCGTTGTGTAGTCAATATTTTGCTATCTCTGCCGACAAAGCGCACAAAGTATAATCCATGCTTTAATGAAGAAATATCCACGTAGTGGTTATTCATGCCATTTGTTTCTAAAACTTTGACACCTAGAATATTAAACATTTCAATGTGCTCCACTTGTGTCCCATTTTCTACTCTAAAGTAGGTTGAAGCCGGATTAGGCAAAATGCGGATGTGCTCTTCTTTAATGCTAGGAATAGCGACAGGATTCCCAAAGACATAAGTCCCATTCACTGCTTTAGATTCATCATCCGTCGGAAACATCTTGATGTGTACTATTGGGTTGGGCTGATTGCCCAGTTCGCCAGGAGGGGTCAAGTGTACCGAAAAGTCAATAGTGGAATCGGCAGGAGCGGTAAAAGTATATGTAGATTTTGTTTTGCTAAAACAATGCAGGTTATCACAAATCTGACTTTGCCATTGTTCGGGAGTGGTGGGCATATTCTCTTCTGTGCGCACCCAAGTGACACCCATGTCAACTCCGGAACTATTTGTAACTTTAATGTGAGCGATGACTTCGTTGGTTCCATCCAAAGGAACAAACTCAGACTTCGGGGATATAGAAAGCCCTTGAGCCTGCAACAAAGACAGTGAGAAAAGAACAAAAATTAGTGTAAAGATTTGCTTCATAAGACAGATTTAATTGTTTCATTTGGAGAATTTCCGTTGCGAAGATAAGTTTTTTTGGTAGCTTTCGCAAAAAAATGAGACTTTTTGTCTATAAGTTTCCAAAAATTCTTGTTTTTCTAGGCATTGTTGCACAATGCCATGGGTTGTTAGGTGCGTTGTTTGTTAGAAAAATTGCGTCTTTTTTTATTTCGGTTATTTCGGTTTCTATTTTTATTCCGATTTTGGTTATTGGGTCTTTTGGGCTTCAACTCGGTTGGAGTGGGCTCTACCGCATCATCAGGGAATGGGTGTTCCTTGATGATAGGAAGTCGTTGTTTGATGAGCTTTTCGATATCCTTCAGATAGGGTCGCTCATCCATCATACAAAAGGATAAAGCGATACCGCTGGCTTTGGCTCGTCCTGTCCGGCCTATACGGTGTACATAAGTCTCTGATACATTGGGCAAGTCAAAATTAATCACCAGCGCCAATTCGGAGACATCAATTCCCCGAGCGGCTATGTCTGTAGCGACAAGAACCCGGATTTCTCCGTCCTTGAAGTGTTTTAAGGCTCTTTGCCGGGCATTTTGAGATTTATTGCCGTGAATGGCAGCAGCGTTTATTTTTGCTTTATGTAGCTGACGCACGATTTTATCAGCTCCGTATTTAGTTCTGGAAAAGACTAGGACAGAATCTGCATCTTCTGTCTGAAGGATGTGGACTAATAATTTGACTTTATTTTTTTTGCTCACGTAATAGACCGCTTGTTCTACACGCTCGGCCGTCGCCTGCTTGGGCGTAATACTCACTTTTTCAAAGTCGCCTAATATTTTTTGCGAAAGCGAAACAATCGTCGGGGGCATCGTAGCCGAAAAGAATAGGGATTGACGCTTGTGCGGTAGTAACGCCAAAACTTTGCGAATGTCATGGATAAAGCCCATGTCTAACATGTGGTCAGCTTCATCTAAAACAAAGTGTCTAATGTCCTTTAAGCTAATGTAGCCTTGACCGATTAAGTCCAATAACCGTCCCGGAGTGGCGACTAAAATGTCAATGCCTTTTCGGAGTTCGGTGGTTTGTGCGCCTTGCTTGACGCCGCCAAAAATAACGGTGTTGCGTAGGTTCGTGAATTTGCCGTAGGCCGTAAAATTATCGTTTATTTGGATGGCCAACTCCCGGGTTGGTGTGATAATTAAGGCTTTTATGCGGCGATGTCCCTTGTCTTTGGGCAAATTAGACAAGTGGTGAAGAATAGGAAGCGCAAATGCGGCGGTCTTCCCGGTACCGGTTTGAGCCACGCCCAATAAGTCTTTGCCGCGAAGTAAAATGGGGATAGATTGCTCTTGAATGGGGGTGGGATGCGTATATCCTTTTTGGGTTACGGCTTTGATGATAGGCTTCGTTAGGCCTAATTCGTTGAATGTCATATTTTTTAAGTTTCGGTATTCCGGTATAACGGTATAGCAGTGTAACGGCTAGCCATCTGAAAGGTGAAAGGTAAAAGGTTTGCAAATATTTTTGTTGGTTTCTTCGAGAAATACAATTCAAAATGAAAACAATACAACTCAGAGTATTTTTACAAACTCCCAAAAACTACCGGACTTTATGAGTGCCGAAACTTGAGTCAAAGTTTTTATATTGAGCGGCAAAGGTAGGGGATTATTCGCTCAAGTATCCAAAAGATGGAAATTTTGAGCTTGTTCCGAAAAATCCGATGTAGTGGTCTGCTCTTGGCGTCACAGAATTTTATTCTTTTATTGACAGCTATTTTCCCAAGTAGAATCTTCTGTTCAGTGGAAAGCTCCGAGCCCAACAGTCTAGTGCCATCAACTTTTTCAACTAGCGAAGTCCGTAGGACAAGCGAATCAACTAGCAAAGCGAATCAACTTTCTCAACTCCTCAACTTCCCCCCACCAACTTTCCCCGCCCCATCAAAACCCCATCATCCCGCACTTCATAAAAAATCATCCCTTCCGGAAAAGCCCCTACATCCAGCTCATTCACCCCATGCCACACCCGCTGCTTGCGCAAAAAGCGTCCCATTACATCATAGAAGTAAATATAGGCATTTTGTGGGTAATCGGGAATATTGACTGTCAGATAATCGTTAAAAGGATTGGGATAGACAGATACTTCTTCCGCTTGCGCAAAAGGCTCATAATCCGCTACCGGCCA
>JALVCY010000326.1 GCA_027009605.1 Saprospiraceae bacterium | reverse complement strand
AGAAAGACATCAGATGGCTACCGGGAATTGGAATATGACCTAAAAAAACGTAGAAATAAGACCATGACCATCGTCCTTAAAGATGGAGACAAAATCTATAACGTGCTCACCTATAAGTCGAAATAGTCTAGGCAGCCAACATTCGCTTCATCTTTTTTTCATTTTTTTGCCCAAAGCAAGATAGCGTACAACTCCCTTCCACTAAGCAAATGTAACTCTTTAATGTGCTCGATGCTTACCTTCGTGACTTTAAGACTAGTAAGGCTTACGCTAAATGAAAAAACCGCACCTAGATAACATAGGCGAGACTCCTATACTAGATGCCGTTAAAGCTTACAAGGCTTACCGAGCACGCTTGGTTTTTATTTAATTGGCATGGGCAGTGCCAGTGGTAGCACATACATTGCAATTCAATCGAACACTTTTTTCCAATTCGGTGGTTGAACTATTAAGAATTTCAACACATTTTTTATTTTGGTCATATATTAAGTCAATCTTAAAAGGATGTAACTCATAATTTAATTCATCACTTTGGTTCTGCGCAGGAGAAGTAACTATTTTCCATTTTAATTTACTTGCAATGCGTTTACTTGTATCAATTTCAACATCTTGAATTCTAACAACACCAACTGAGTCGGACAGCATATGACCCTGCTGATAATAAATATCATACCCTCTGTATTCTGCATGCAAACGATTCCCGCCATAAGCATCTTTAAATTTTAATATAATTATTAAATAACTTGATGAATCTGTCCATCCAGTAGTCTCCCCTATACCGATGATATGTTCTTTGCCATCTTCGGGTATATGATCAATAAAGTTATCCAATACACAGTCTAACAGTTGCTCGTTGTTGATTGATGAGTAATCATTACGGCAACCAACTATCAATATCAAAAAAACCAACAAAAGTATAATTAGACACTGTCTCTTATTTTTCAATATAGGCCGGATGAATTCCATCATAAGTTACTGTCGTATTTGTTTTAGCATAATACCCCCACTGCCCCCCCTTCCAACACAAAAAAACAACCACCATCCCGCTCATCAGGCCATACAGCCCGCAACGTCCAAAAGCAAAGTCTTTAAACTCTTCACATTCAAGATGCCAAGTCGGAATCGAGATGTAAGTTACAAAATATTTTTGATTGCGTTGGTTAAATCGTGCGTTTTATTGGTGGGGGTCTGCAAGGCTTAACTGGGGCAGTTTTAGGTTTATGTTTACAGATGTTGCGATTTATTGGAATGGTATGTGCCAGCGAAGTGTAACAGCGGTTGCCGATTCTTTCTCTTTTAGCTTGATTATCAGCCTTTTGTATGCAGGTTGAAACTCTGCACTTTGGGGCGATGCGGCCTATCGGACGGATGTTTTTTAATTTTTGCTATAAGGGCAGCGCCAGCGAGGTACACCAGCGGGGAGACTCCTATACTAGATGCGGTTAAAGCTTACAAGGCTTACCGAGCACGCTTGGTTTTTATTTAATTGGCATGGGCAGTGCCAGCGAGGTTCGACCGGGCGGATACATGTCAGGGCCAACAAGGCCGCAATCTTGCAAAAGATAGCTATTTTGACTATCTTTGTAGTTAGACGAAGAAGATAGAAACACAATCCATCACATCATAGACGGAATGCTCACATTTCTTTCAGAAAAATATCGCCACCTTATGAAAAATCACAACATCATAGTTCATCCCGCTAACGAACAAGAACTAAACGTCATTAAAGCCTTCTTTGAAGCACTCAAAATCAAATTTGAAGTCGCAGAGAAAAGCCCCTACAATTCTGATGTGGTAGATAAAGTATTGCAAGGTAAAACGGACATCGAAGACGGCAAAGGAATCTCCCTGTCTATAGAAGAACTAAACAAACTATGCGAATAGTTTTCTCTCCCCAAGCTAAAGATGATTTGGATTTTTGGATAAAATCCGGTGACAAAACCATCACCAAAAAGATTATAAAACTCATCGAATCAATCAAAGAAACCCCCTTCCAAGGTATCGGCAAGCCCGAGCCACTAAAACATCAGCTCACCGGCTACTGGTCTCGTAGAATCAATAAAGAACACCGTCTCATTTATCAAGTAAACCAAAACAACATCCTTATCTTTTCTGCAAAAGGGCATTATCTGTGAATTTTTAAGGCTTGCTGAGCAATGACTAGGTTCGGACTAAAGGGCAGCATCCTGTACCCAACACCGACAGGTCAGCAATTTATTCCAAGCTATATACAATAGCATAATAATATTTTTGCCCTTTTAATATTTGGGTATCTTTCTTTTTCTTGATTTTTATTTTGGCAATTTCTTTCTTTAATATAGGATAAAATGGTTGAATATTTGGGGGATACATAGCCTGCCTTTTAGGTGCTTTCGCAAACTCATAAAACTTTTTTACATCTTCTTTTCCCAAATCCAATAAAACAATACTAAAGCCTTCTTTATTTCCTTGGTCATCTATAAACAGATACACTACAGCCTTACCTTTTTTATCTATTTGAAATGATTCCGGTAATGCAATTGAATGAGAAATTCCTTCCATCAAAAATGGAAATGGTGTACTCAAATATATTGCTTCTTTTTCATCTTTACTTGGTGCAGCCACTGTTTGGCAAGTTGCTGCATATACCAGAAAAAACCAAATAACAAAAAAAATAGGTTTCATGCTTAATTATTTAGTCTGCTCCGAAAAGTCCACTTCGCCAAATATTAAAGAAAGGAACATAGTCATGCGCCCTTCCAACCCCAAAATTCAAACCCACAACTTTTCGTGGAACTCCACAAAGATAGCCTATTTTCCATTCAAAGACAAAAGCATGCTCGAACGGCTCGAAGATATCGCAAAACTCCCTTCCACTAAGCAAAAAGAACTATTCAATGTGCTCGATGCTTACCTTCGTGACTTTAAGACTAGTAAGGCTTGCGCTAAATGAAAAAAAACGCACCTATACTTCGTAGGCGAGACGCCTACACTAGATGCGGTTTAAGCCTACAAGGCTTACCGAGCACGCTTGGTTTTTATTTAATTGGCATGGGCAGTGCCAGCGGGGCCTTCGTTAACCAAAAATAAATTACCGTCATTTTTTCCATCATCGAAAACTATTTCACCTGCTTTGTTTACACCAATATTTTCGACACTCATTCCATCTGGATCAATAAACCTTATAGGACTATCCATTGTATAATTATAAGGACTCCAAGCCGCATAATCCGAAGCCAGCGGATCCACGGAAGTAAACCGTCCGATAGCGGCATCATACCACCGCGCCCCATAGTTATGCGCCCTTCCAACCCCAAATTTCATA
>JALVCY010000325.1 GCA_027009605.1 Saprospiraceae bacterium | reverse complement strand
TTCATGCCAATGACTAGACCCATAATGGCATTGCCTAAAATCTCACCGGGCGTAGCCGGCTCGCCCTCGACTTCTATGATAGGATATGGTTTGAAAATACCTTCATCGGCCTTACGTTTCAGCTCTACTTTAAAAAGATAGGCCAGTACGCCTACACCGGCAGCTAGAAAAAATCCAAAAGTCTTGATGAGTGAAAACCCATTGTCCGGTGAAGTCCCAAACAAATCGTGAAATAAATAAGAAAAATCCGGATACATAGAATTGTGTATTGGTTATTTGCGAACAATCGGGCAACTGAATCCCTTGTTGGGCAAAGATAACGATTCTTCATCAATTGATAGGTATTCTCGGGAGCAATCGGGGTTTTGACTTCATTATTCGATATTGGTCATTCTGCATTCGATATTCTGATGGTTTTTTAAGTTGAAAAAGTTGAAGAAGTTGATTCGCTCGCAAGCTTCGCTAGTTGAAGAAGTTGAGACGTTCGCCTTCGGCTCACTAGGTTTAGACTCGTCCTTCGGACTTCGTGGTTGAGAGCTTTGCAGGTTGAGATGATCTAGTTTTTTGTTTGGGATTTTACTTCATTATATGATATTTGGGATTCTGTATTTGATATAGTTGTAAGATTTTTTAGCTGCCTAGCCGTTACACCGTTATACCGCTATACCGTTAGTTGCCTTCGGCGTTCAATATGTGCTACGCACGTTCAATTTGCCCTTTGGGCGTTCAAATGCCTTCGGCGTTCAAGGGGAATACTCTCTTGGCTGCCTTCCCGATATACCGTTACACCGTTATACCGCTATACCGTTAGTTGCCTTCGGCGTTCAATATGTGCTACGCACGTTCAATTTGCCCTTTGGGCGTTCAAGTGCCTTCGGCGTTCAAGGGGGGCGCTCTCTTGGCTGTCTAGCCGTTACACCGTTATACCGTTGAGTCCGCTCCGAAAAGTCCACGTTGCCAGAAATTAAAGCGATGAACAAAATTTTATTTGGTTTACCATATCCCGATAGCTATCGAGACCCTAATTTAGGGAGATTTAGTGGATTAAAATAAAAGAGAAAACCAAATAAAATTTTGTGGTCTCAAGAACAAACCACCAGCCTCTACTTTTAGGAGTAAACTCATCATTTTTGTGGTTGGGAAGTTGATTTGTTCGCAGGCTCGCCGGTTGACGTGATGCGTGGCGATACCGAAAAACCGTTATGCTGGAATGCTGAAACTTAAATTAAGAAAAACAATATGCCCTCGGATGCTCGAAAACCGATAGAAAAAGTTAAATTTGTGCTCATTCTCTCATTTGTAACTTCTTGGCATGGATGGCTTGGAAAAAAAAAGATATTTTAGTCCAACTGATACGTGCGGAGTAGTTACACTCATTTAAAACTAAGATTATGTTTAAAAAATTTTTATGGCTTATTGTATTGACAGCGCTGTTTGCCTGTAAGCCTGTTCAAAAAACTGCAAAGACGGAGGTAAAAACAGAAAAACCGTCCGTAACTACCCCAAAAGCAGAAGCATTGGTACCGGATGACCCGACCATCGTACAAGGGATTCTACCTAATGGCTTGAAGTATTATATCAAAAACAATGGTAAGCCGGCGGATAAGGTTGAATTGCGCCTTGTCGTCAATGCCGGCTCTATCCTTGAAGATGATGACCAGCAAGGCTTGGCGCACTTTATGGAGCACATGAATTTTAATGGAACGAAGCACTTTAAAAAGAATGAATTAGTGGATTATTTGCAAGGAATCGGTGTCGAATTTGGAGCCGACTTGAATGCTTATACCAGTTTTGACCAAACGGTATTTATCTTGCCAATCCCCAGCGATGATCCGGAAAAGTTGGAGAAAGGTTTTTTGATCTTGGAAGATTGGGCTTTTGGAGCCTTATTGACCGCAGAAGAAATCGATAAAGAGCGGGGCGTCGTTTTAGAAGAATTGCGGACAAGGTTGGGGGCAGAAAATCGAATGCAAGAAAAGTATTTGCCCAAAATGGCCTACAAGTCTCGTTATGCCAAACGACTCCCTATCGGAAAAAAAGAAATATTAGAGAGTTTTACTCCGGACAAAATCAAACGCTTCTATAAGGATTGGTATCGTCCGGATTTGATGGCGGTCATTGCTGTCGGTGATGTGGATGTCAAAACACTGGAAGAAAAAATAAAAAAACACTTCGGAAAAGAACCGGCAAGAGTCAATCCCAGAGAAAGAAAGTATTATGGGATGCAGAATCATAAAGAAACCTTCGTGTCAATTGTTAGTGATAAAGAAGCTACATTTAATAATATTCGTCTGATGTATATTGATGAAGCCAATACCCAAACGGATAAGACTTTGGACGGAGCCCGGAAAACCCTAGTTCAATCCTTGTTTGCTGAGATGATTAATAATAGATTGGATGAACTGCGCAATAGCGAAAAGCCTCCTTTTGTCTATGGCTTTTCCTATAAAGGGGGTTTTCTCGTAAAAGATAGAAAGGCTTATCAGTCCATAGCCATGGCTTCCGCCAATCCAATGGATGCTCTAAAGGCTTTAGTGGTGGAAAATGAACGGGTGAAAAGATATGGGTTTCAAGCCGGAGAATTGAAGCGGGCAAAGTCTGAAATGTTGGCACAGATTGAAAAACAATATCTCAACCGGAATAAAGTGGAATCCAAACGGCTGGTTAGACCAATCATTAATCAGTTTTTGGATGGACGGCCGAATCCAAGTCTCGAATGGAAAAAGAATTTCTTTCACAAAGAGCTGCCTACAATCTCCTTACAGGAAGTCAATGCATTGGTCAATCAGTACCTTCGTGATGAAAATAGAGTGGTTATCGTTACCGGAAAAGAGCCGAATATGACGGAGCAAGAAGTCTTGGACTTATTGGCTTCGGTCGGGGCTGACAAAAGCATTCAGCCCTATGAAGACAAAGAAGTCCAATCTTCCTTGTTTAAGGAGTTGCCTAAAAAAGGCAGTATTGTGAAAACCGAAAAAGAAGCTTTGGGCATCACCAAATTGACCTTAAGCAACGGAGCTAGGGTGTTCTTGAAAAAGACGGATTTTAAGGATGATGAAATCTTATTTTCTTGCGTGAGCAAGGGTGGTAGCTCTTTGTTTTCATTAGAGGACTACAAAAAAGCGCACATGGCCTTAGGGGGTGTTACCGAAGCAGGTGTTGCGGGCTTGAGCAAAAACGACCTCAACAAGTTTATGACCGGCAAAATAGCTAGAGTTCATAGTCGAGTACGTGACTACTCAGAAGAGATGGAAGGCTCGGCTACACCCAAAGACCTAGAGACTTTGATGCAGTTGATTTACTTGAA
>JALVCY010000324.1 GCA_027009605.1 Saprospiraceae bacterium | reverse complement strand
GGGGGCATGCAAAAAACATAAATTGGCTTTATCCAATTGTTGTTTCAGAATATCATTATCATTGGTAAATTGGTATCCTAAGTATTCCAAAACATTCGACGAGCCACAAGCGGATGACACGCTATAACTTCCATGCTTGGTCACTTTATAGCCCGCACCGGCCACCACGACTGCTGACAGTGTGGAAATATTAAACGTATTCTTCCGGTCTCCGCCTGTGCCCACAATGTCAATCGAATCCACTTTCCCAAAGTCAACAGGCTTGGCCAACTCCAACAATCCATCTCTGAATCCCATCAACTCTTCCGGCAAAATCGGACGCATCCGAAAAACCGTTAGAAATGACGCTAAGCCGGCATCATTGTATTTCCCTTGGGCAATTTCTAACATCAACCGGTGGGTGTCCGCTCGCTCCAGCGTTTCATGTTGAAATAATTTTTCTAACAATACTTTCATAATCACTTGATATTCAAAAAGTTAGCAATCATCTTTTTACCTTCCGGGGTTAAAATGGATTCCGGATGAAACTGTACGCCTTTCACTTGATACGTCTTATGTGACAAAGCCATCACTTCGCCCACATCATCCACCGCCGTCACTTCCAAGCTTTCCGGAAACGTACTGTGACTCACAATCCAAGAGTGATATCGCCCTGCCTTAAACTTCTTGGAGATTCCTTCAAATAGGACATCGCCATTTTTCACTTGCATTTCGGTAGCGACACCGTGATAGACTTTTTCCAAATTTTGCAAGCTGCCCCCAAAGGCTTCGGCAATGGCTTGATGCCCCAAACAAACGCCTAATATTTTTTTTGTAGGCGCATACTTTTTGATGACTTCGGGCATGATGCCGGCATCTTTTGGCAGTCCGGGCCCCGGTGACAAAATGATGTAATCGTAATGATTAATTTGTGATAATTCGATTTTATCATTGCGATAAATGTCAATTGCGTGACCGACGATTTCTTCTACATACTGAACGAGATTGTAGGTAAAAGAATCGTAATTGTCTATGATTAGTATTTTTTTCATTTTTGTTTTTTTTTCCACCCCCAAATTTGATTGGGCATTATTCGCTTTTATTTTTGATACTGGCAAATTTGACCCCGCCAGCGGGGAAAATTAAACGCTCTTCAAGGCTTGGGTCAAAGCATTGAGTTTATTGTTTACTTCTTGGAGTTCTTTTTCTTCATCGCTGTTGACTACTATCCCGGCACCGGCTTGATAATACAATTTATGATTAGTACTCAAAAAAGACCGAATGAGAATGGCTTGATTCATCTCCCCATTAAAATTAATAAATCCAATCGCTCCACCATAAAAACTTCGATTCCGGTTTTCATGTTGATTAATCAAATTGATGGCAGAATACTTGGGCGCACCGGACAGCGTACCGGCCGGAAAAGTATCGGCAAATACCTGAATCGTATTGGTGCCTTCCGGCAAATCGCCTTCCACCTTCGAGACCAAGTGAATGACATGGCTAAAGAAATGGACATCTTTCAAATTTTTGACGGTCACATTTTTGGTATGCCGGCTCAGGTCATTTCTAGCCAAATCGACCAACATGATGTGCTCGGAGCTTTCTTTGGGATCTTTTAGGAGCTCTTGCCCCAATTTTAGGTCTTTTTCCAGGTCTCCGGTGCGTCGAAATGTGCCGGCAATTGGATTTACGGTGGCTTTTCCGTCTTTAATGACCATTTGGGACTCCGGAGATGAGCCAAAAATCTTATAGGATCCAAAATCAAAGTAAAATAAATATGGCGAAGGGTTGATGGCTCTCAATTTGCGATAAACTTGGAAGTCATCTCCCCTAAATTCCTGCTGAAATTGCCGCGACAAAACAATTTGAAAAACATTGCCTAATTGACATTCCCGCTTCCCGATTCGCACCAAACGCTTGTATTCTTCATCCGTAATATTGCTGGTCTCTTTTCCCGAAAGGGCAAAATCATAGGTCGGCACGGTCGGATTATGAAGCTGAATCAGGAGTTTATTCAGCCCCGATTTTTCGCCGTAAGGCACATTTTCCAAGACCGTCAACTCGTCTTTATAGTGATTAAAAGACAGCACAAAACGATAGACATTGTACTTCATATCGGCAATATCCAGCTTCCTTTTCCCTTTCGGAAACGTAATGTCTTCAAAGTATTCTATCGCATCAAAATTGGTATGCCCAAACAAGCCATTCAGCGCCCCACCCTTCGTATCTCCTTGAATATCAAATGATTGTATAAACTCATAGAGTGTATCCGCTACCTTAGTTCCTTTCGGAAAAGTGATTTTTTGGTTGCCGTAAAAGGTATTGATTTGGCCATTTTGGACTTCAAAAGAAGCCAGCACATCCAAGCCGATATAGGAATGCGATTCTTCCTTATTGCCAAAGTCATTGGACTCCAACAACACCGGCTCGGAATAGGCATCCCGCAACTTCATAAACACCCCAACAGGTGTCCACAAATCCGACGAAATCGTCCGCTCCGAAGTTTTTAGTTTGAGTTTGATTCTTGTCATAGTTATTATCAGTCAATTCTTGTTCCAAAATGCAAAAAAAAATGGCTCACCGAGATTCGGCAAGCCATTTTCAAAATAAAAACAAACAATGGACTAGCAGACCCGGTAAACCGAAGTTAATGAGTGCCACCACCAATTATTTGCTACAAATTTCATTGTTGTTGTTTAATTACGAGACCCAAAGAAAGGATTTTCTTTTTTAAGATGCAAGTTTTGGGGGGTGGATAATGGTTTCTAGGTGTTTTTGTTATTGACTCACAAATTTCATTAACTCTTGACTAAACCCAACTTTTCGCAGCAAACGCAACGATTACACTAGGTAAAATCAATCAAATCCCCCATCGATCAAAAAAATATTGGAAAAATAATTTTCACTCCTTTTTTTTTATTTTTTTTTGCGCAAGCCAAGTCCCAAAACGGCCAAAAGCCCCCTATTTCCGAAAGGAAAAAGTCGAAAACAACCAAAAAGTACGGAACAAAAAATCCCCTGTGACAGAGTAAAAAGGAATATCTTTTAACAGTGATAATTTTCAATGACATACATCACCCAAAATGATACAGCAACATAGGGGGAAATGGGTATCTTGCACGTAACTTAATTGTTGAATTCTTACTTTTTAACGATAGCCTATTCTTAGGATAAGTTGGTGTGTTAGAGCTAGTTGTATATAAATTAACCGGCAGACCAGTTTATTCTAAGCATCAGATTAGGCCAATAACTTTTCTAAAACATACATGACAATGAGAACTCTTTCTTTTTTGATTTTTTTGACCTTCAGTTTGGCTCTTTTTTCGCAAGAAAATATTGACT
>JALVCY010000323.1 GCA_027009605.1 Saprospiraceae bacterium | reverse complement strand
TGCGCCTGTTTTTGCTAAAATTTTTTCACGTAGCCCAGCTACGCTTCAAAAATTGTAGCTTCAACATCCACAAAAATGCCTATTTTTTGCCTTAAAATAGGGGCACCTAAATAGTTACATTTTTAGTTAGCTAATTTTTTGTGACTCCATCCGATGACCCGTTTAATGGCCTGCAGATAGTTGATATTTTCTGTTTTGTCTAATCCCAAATCGACCAAGGTCTTTTTGATGTCTTTGATTTCGGTGGATTCTGAATTGATGGTACAGACTTTTGCTCCGTTAATCAGGACTTCCGCTACTTCGCAAATGGTATCATTTACCATATATCCAAAACGGTGTTTTTCAACTCTAACCCGCTGTAAATCAGGATGTTTATCAATCATATTTAAAAAGGATTTTAGAGAATATTTGTCCTTTTTCAAAGCCGGCATCTCCACCATGAAGGCCGGAAATACATCCTTCTCCAAAACCTTTCTTGAAATGGGAAACTCCGCCTTCATCAATGGATTCCACTGCTCCAATCCGTCTTTTGTTTGCACAAAAGTTTTGATATCCATCTTTCCATCTCTTATCTTGGTATTATTAATATCATTGGTTTTGGAGACAATATAAATCTCTTTAGAACGCCTTTCCCATACCTTTTTAGGAACAGGCACAGACAATCTGGCCATTAATTTGGCGGCTTTCTCGAAGTGCTGCCCAAAACTTCTAAACTCGAATCTTGGTTTGGAAATTTCTCCCACCACCATTTTTGATTTTGCCATTTTATTATTTTTATGTTTTTTCAAGTGTGGGGGCATCCCAAGGAAGCCCCCACGTCGTGTTCTCAAAATCAGATTATTGAATGACTATTTCATTCCAATCTGCAATTACATCTTTATCAAAATCTTCGCCCTTACCGAGCGTAAAATATTTTTTATCGCCGGCTCCATCCTTGGCACGCATGTACCAAATAATCTTATCTCCGGATACAAACTCACTCGCAGGAATGGTAAAATCGTAAAAATCATTGGCTGTAGGCAAGTCGCCTTCCCACTTGATGGTTACCCGTTGACTTCCATCATAAGTCGCTGGGTCATAGTTGATTACGTAGTAAAATTTTACTTCTTGCACATCCCCGTTATCATATTTGATATGGACTTGCGCTTTCAAATCACTACCGGCCACAGGATCCGTTGTAGAGAATAAGGAAAAGCCATTAATCACGACGACATCCCCGGCTTGATAAGTCGGCCAAGTATCTAGTACATCATGGTCAAAGGTAGTACCTTCTTCCGGATAATACGATTTGGATGTATTATTTTTGGCTCTCAAATAATATTTCACCAAACTGCCTTGGGGCTGAGCAGGAACCACACCTGTCCAATGACTCCCATCAAAATCCAATTTGATAGATGTCTTATCATCAATTGTTTGCCCCGGCAATACGTAATACAACTTCACTTCCTTGACCGTATCATTATCATAGACATCCACAGTAAAAGTCACATCTCCCATGTTTCCGGCCATCTCACCTTGATAGTCAACATTCAAGAAAATCGCTTTCCCATTGGTCACATAGTAAGTATTCAAATCAGCCGGCGCACCACTTGGATAAAAGGAAGTTTTTCCCGTAAGGTCAATCGCCTTCACATAGTAACTCACTTTAGTTCCTTTCGGAAAAGTAGGTACAGAAATTTGATATTTGCCGTCAATCAGCACCATATCCAAAGACTGTACGGAATTATCTGTAATCAAAACCAACTTTACAGCATCCATACCATCCGCATCCGAAGCTTTCACTTTATAGATGGTAGTAAATTCCGTCAACTCATCTGCAACCAAAACAGGGGGCTCATTGACATTACTATTTTTGGCATCTCTAGTAGGAGTCATCACAATCCAATTATCGGCTCCATCCGATTCCCGTCCGTAAGCCAAACCGGTTTGGTCGGACATATCGGGGGTGGTCACTTGATCAATCAACTTACCTTCTTTATCATACAAGGTCATCTGTTCACCACCGGAAGAAATTTTAAAATTAGTAGAACCATTTTCATCTTTTCCATCACAATCAAAGCTCACATAGCCGCCGGCAGGAATCGTAATATCACCAATTGTCCATTCCTTATTGGAGTCTGCCAATTTGTATCCGGCAAGATTTAAATCGGTGTTTCCACCATTGTACAATTCCATCCAATCCGGATCACCGGTGGACACTATCTCATTGATTTTCAAGGTACTAACACCTACCACAGGGTCTTCTGTAATAAGCGGCTCATCTTTCACACAGCTTGAAAAGCCTAATAAGAAGATGAGAATAATTAAGAGAAGATTGGTATTTTTCATTGTTATTTTTTTTGCTTATTTATTAAAAATCAATTTCCACACGCATCTGAAATTGTCCGAAATCATCTCCGCCTTTACCGGCAGCTTCGGTGACTTCGCCATATTTTTTCGTTGGTCTGCCATCCTTGTCAGTTCCCACAAATAGCTTTCCTTTTCCGTTGGCATAGCGGTCATGGTTAAGATAAGAATAGTCCAACATCAACTTCACATTGGTGTTAAAATAATAATTCAAACCCAAGGTATAAGCTTCGGCAGAACCCCCATAAATCTCCGCTTCTTTATCATTGGCATTGACATAATCATATCTGAAGGCGACTTCCATCTCGCCCTTACTTCGTCCCATTTTAAGTTGTGTAAACTCCCCTTCCATCTTATTATAGCGGTAGCTTCCGCCAAATAATAAATATCCGGCTTGCGCATAAAAACCACTCAAATGTACGGGTTTCAAGTCCCCTATTCGATTGACGGTACTGGTCATGTATTGGGATTGAAACATTAGATTTTTGTAAGCACCGGCCAATTCGACATTAAAAAGCACATTGTTATCCACATCTAAAATATCATCGGTATCAATGTATTTTTTTCGATTAATCGAAGAGATGGAGCGGGTGCTATACCGGTAACTATTGGGAATTTCCAAGTCTGTTTTAGGCGTTCGATAAGAGAAGGCAGCACCCAAATGCAATAGTTTGTCCATATCAATAATAGGTCTTACGACCAAACGTCCGGTCAAAGAATAGCCTTCATCTGTACCTTGTTTTTTGTTGGCTTTTTTGGAGAATTCGACTTCTTCAAATTCCCCTTGCTTATTAAAGTGCAAGCCACCAATCAACAAGTATTTTTCCTTTCCGTAAGTAGCTTGAAAACCCAAGTGTCTGGACGGTGTAATTTTTGATATTAAAGACCGCTCCACAAAGGTCAAATACCGGGAAGTCGTGGTGGTCTCCATAGAAAAACCTTCCTTAAAATGCCCCCCTTTCAAGCTAAAACTCTTCGCAT
>JALVCY010000322.1 GCA_027009605.1 Saprospiraceae bacterium | reverse complement strand
CGACTTCAGTCGCCTAGATTAATTGAACTTGGCGACTGAAGTCGCCGTTACAGTTTTCCCAAATTCCCTATCTTTGCCCCATGTTCGCACAAAACGACACCATCACGGCTCTTTCCACGCCCGCGGGCGAAGGGGCTATCGGCATCATCCGCTTGTCCGGCCCTAAAGCTATTGACATTGTCGATAACTTATTCAAAGGGAAAGATTTGCGAAAGCAGCCGGCCAACACCATTCATTTTGGCTCCTTATTTTCTCCGAAAGGAGAGTTTTTGGATGAAGTATTGGTGAGTCTGTTTCGAGCACCGAAGTCTTATACCGGGGAAGATATTGTCGAGATTTCTTGTCACGGCTCCGCTTATATTTTGACGCAAGTCTTGGAGGCCATGATTCAATCCGGCGCACGACTTGCCAATCCCGGGGAGTTCACCCAGCGGGCTTTTTTGAATGGCAAAATGGATTTGGCGCAAGCCGAAGCCGTAGCGGATTTGATTGCTTCTCAAAACCAAGCGGCGCACTCCTTGGCGGTCAACCAACTCAAAGGCGGTATCTCCGAAGAGATGATCCGCTTGCGCGAAAAACTAATTGAATTTGCCAGCCTGATAGAACTGGAATTGGACTTCGGAGAAGAAGACGTAGAATTTGCCGACCGGCAGCAACTCATGACCCTACTCGAAGATACTACCTTGAAAATCAAGGGATTACTAGATTCCTTCCAGCTCGGAAATGCCATCAAAAAAGGCGTGCACACGGTCATCGTGGGTCGTCCCAATGCCGGAAAATCGACCTTACTCAACGCCCTTCTCCAAGAAGAACGCGCCATCGTCAGCGACATCCCGGGCACGACTAGGGACACCATTCAAGAAGCATTGAATATCAATGGCGTGGAATTTCGGTTGATTGACACCGCCGGTATCCGGGAAGCCACGGACACCATCGAAGCCATTGGCATAGAGCGAACTTTTGCGGAAGTAGAAAAGTCTAGCATCATCGTTTACATCTTTGATGCCCGGCATCTTTCGGCCAAAGAAGTAGCGCAGGACGTAGAGATGCTTGCGCAAAAAAACGATGCCATCTTGTTGGTCGCCAATAAAATGGACTTAGTCAAAAACCCGGCAACCATCTACACATCCGAAGCTTATCCCATCCTACACATTTCGGCGAAAGCGGGTACCGACATCCAACAAATCAAGACGGGACTATACGCCATGATTGCGTCCTCCAATATTGACCCTGCCGCCCCCATCATCTCCAACGTTCGTCACTTGGAAGCACTCCAACACGCCTTAACCGGTTTGGCGACCGTCAAAGAAGGCTTAGAAGCCGGTCTTTCCGGAGACCTAATAGCGCTGGACATCCGAACAACTATCCACCACCTAGGCGAAGTCACCGGCCACATCTCCACCGATGATCTCTTGGACTCTATTTTTCGGAATTTTTGTATTGGGAAGTAACCACTACTCAAGAAAAACATCCAAATAATTTGTTAATTCTAATAAAAAGTGATACTTTTGTTAACCTTTTACGTTAATAATATGTACGAATGTGAAAATTAACTTCAAAACTCGAAAACTAGAGAAGCAACTAACTGACCCAAAGACACTCCAAAAAACTTTTGGGACAATGGCTCGAAAAGTCACTCAAAGAATGGAAGATTTGCGTGCTGCTGCTACCCTTGCCGTAATGAGAAGTATCCCTTTGGCCAAATGCCACGAACTAAAGAACGATAGAAAGGGACAGTTTGCAATCAGTATTTCCCCCAATTATCGGATTATTTTTGAGCCTGACCATAACCCTTTGCCTAAAAAAGAAGATGGTGGACTAGATTGGGCAGCCATCACTATCATTGAGATATTGGAAGTTACTGACTACCATTGACCAAAATCTTGCGACATGAACACAGATATCAAACTAAAAAAACAACTACTCTCCCCACCCGGAGACACCATACAAGAGACCATTGACTTCATGGGCATGTCACAGGCAGAACTAGCCGAACGCCTAGCCCGCCCCAAAGAAAAAATCAATGACATCATCAAAGGCAGAGAACCCATTTCCACCGAAACTGCTTTTCGGCTAGAAAAAGTATTGGGGATTCCCGCTTCTTTTTGGATGGAAAGAGAACGCAACTACCGGCATCAATTATATGAAATAGACCAAGAAGAAAAGTTGACCCGGCAAGCCGATTGGCTCAAAAACTTCCCACTTGCGGAAATGAAAAAACGGGGTTACCTTTCCAATACTAGAAACAAAACGACCCTAATTCAAGAATTACTCCATTTTTTTGGGATTGCTTCCACTAGCGCTTGGGAAAATATCTATGTCCGCAAAGAAGTCTCCGTCGCCTTTAGAATTTCATTGGCGCACACCAAAAATCCCTATGCCATTTCTGTCTGGCTACGCCAAGGAGAATTAGAAGCCCAAAAACTGGAAACTGCTGCCTACAGCAAACCGGCTTTCAAAAAGGCACTGGAAAAAGTCAAGCAACTTATCTTTGAATTTCCGGACGACTTTGCCAACCAATTGCAAGACATTTGTGCGCAAGCAGGCGTGGCGGTCACCTATGTTCCGACACTGCCGAAAGCACCAATCAGCGGCGCATCCCGCTGGTTTCATGGAAAACCGCTCATCCAATTATCCGACCGCTATAAAACGGATGACCGGTTTTGGTTTACCTTTTTTCATGAAGCCGGACATATATTGCTGCATGGTAAAAAAGATGTTTTTCTGGAAGATGTGATGGATAAAAGAAAAACGGATTGGAAAAAAGAAAAAGAAGCCAATCGCTTTGCGGCAAATGCTCTTCTCCCCAAAAAACATCTGACCGAACTCAAACAGGCCATGCCCTTAAGCTTATTAAAGATTAAAGCATACGCCCATTCTTTCAAAACATCTCCCGGGATAATTGTCGGGCGATTGCAAAATGAAAAAATGATGGAGTGGAACGTTGGAAATGGCCTTAAAAGAAAGATAAACCTATTTGTAAGTGGTTAGAGCGGGAACTTTCCAAAAGTTGAGTCCACTCCGAAAAGTACTTATTATTAAAACTCGAAAGAAAGAACAAAATTTTATTTGGTTTACCACAAGTCTCCCTAATTCAGGGAGATTTAGTGGGTTAAAATAAAAGAGAAAACCAAATAAAATTTTGTGGACTCAAGAGGCAAGCACTCCACCCGACTTTTCGGAGCAAGTTCAGCATTCAAAACATCTGCCTGCGCAAACTCACCGTTTAATCACCACCTGCCCATACCGCCCCTTCTCAGTAATAACCTGTACCATATAGACACCTTGCGGCAAAAAATGCACATCTATATCCTGTTCAGTTTTTTTAAAGC
>JALVCY010000321.1 GCA_027009605.1 Saprospiraceae bacterium | reverse complement strand
TTTCCTGCCAAGGCCACCACAAAATCTACACCTTCCGTATTCACCCCCAACTTTTTTAGGTTTTCCGTACTAAAATGCGGGCAACTTGCGCAATCGGATTTTTTTTGATTATCACTCATAACTCTTTCTTTATCAATATTTTATCGGCTTGGACTCGGCGCAAGGCGATGGTTGCGCCCTTTATCAAATAGGCCGTTGGGTCGCCCAAAGGATTGGTCAAATCTATGCGCACATCACTGCCCATCACAAAGCCTAAATCCAATAATCGACGTCGAGCGTCGCCTCGACTCTCTTGTGATATAGAAACCACTTTTGCCCGTTCCCCCGGCTTCAATGCAGACAATCGAACGGTATCTTCATCCAGCTCATCTTCATCTTCAAAGGCTAGCACCGTAATATTTGCTGCCACAACGGGAGCCAACACATATTCTTCTCCTTCTGAATAAAAACGGACTCTTTTCGAGTTGGATTCTATCACTCGTATCTGTGAGCCGATATGAATATTTTCTGCTAGAATCTGTCGATAAATCATCTCCGGCTCATCTTCAATATGAACGATTCGCCCGGTTGTTTGAACTGTCAGCTGAGCTAGGCTTTCGCCCTCGACCGGCGCCCATTCGCCCTCATGAGTAGGAATCGGGTCGCCATGTGGGTCATATCTTGGGTTGCCTAATTCCATCGCTAGATTTTCTGTTTGGCTATCACTTAACTGATGCTCCATCTCTTCCGCTTTTCCATGCCATTCCTTGTGATCAAATCCTGTTTTTTCCGAAAGGTATTTTTCATACAACCGGTGTATCCTAATAATTTTTAGCGCATACTCACGGCCTTGCGGCAAAAGCGAATAGCGTCCCTTATTCATCTGAATCAATTCTCCGGCCTGCATCGTGTCTAAGATATGAATTAATAATTTTTCTTTGATTTTTAAAGCTCCCAATAAAGTATTCATACCTATCTCAAAATGTTCTTCTTCGGCATGAAACAGTTGCTTCAAAATATCTTCAATAATTGTTTTATTATCAATTTTTTGCCCTTTTTTAAACACCCAATACCAGCCCCGAACAGGCCTAAATATCAAAATTAAGAGTACCCAAACAACTACAAAAACCACTAAAGCCCAAACCGGATTATTTATATTCATCGCTCTATTTTTTTGACTAAGAGATTATTGGCAGCCATTTCCGAAAGGATGATGATTCGATTGGCTTTTTTTATCTGTAACGAACGATCATAAACCTCTTCCGCTTGAATCTCCAAGGCATCTCCCAACACCAATCCCCGGCTATCTAAATACCGTAAAAACGCATCAGATGAATCCTTCAAACCCACCAAAATAACCTTAGTACCCACCGGCAAGGTGGACAATATCTGACTTTCCCGATAAATCATTCGACCATTTTTGTCCGGTATGGGATCGCCATGTGGATCCATTTCCGGAAAGCCTAAAAATTCATCTAGGCGATTCACCAACTCCCGAGACTGAATATGCTCCAACTGCTCTGCAATCTCATGAACTTCATCCCACGAAAAATGGAGTTTTTCCACCAAAAAAGTCTCCCAAAGCCGATGCTTTCGCAAAATAGATAAGGCTATTCTTTCCCCGGTTAGTGTCAAACTCACTCCCTTATACTTCTCATAATCCACCAAGTCCTTGTCGCTAAGTTTCTTTACCATATCGGTAATAGAAGAAGCTTTCGCATTCAATCTCTTAGATAACTGATTGGTATTCACGGCCTTATCTGTTTTTCTCCCTAGCATGAAAATAGCCTTCAAGTAATTTTCTTCGGATGGCGAGTACATATTTAGATGAATTTAAGTTTATTTTTAGGCACAACTAAAAACAAAACAGACAGATAAAGAAATTGTTTTCTCTTCAACAAAAAGAGTTTACCATCGTTTTTAGGATTCTGCAATCCATAAAGAAAGTCCATGCGCCACTTAGCCAAAGTCATCCTTAAAATGGCTATCCTTTTTATTCTCATTTTTGCCATAGCCAAGGCCACCGGTTTTCTTAGTATTGAGCAGGTCAAGTCATGGTTGATTGCTGCCAAGGCGCTCTCTCCCGCCTACATGGGGAGTCTTGTGATTGTTTTGCTCATCACAGATTTATTTATCACGGTACCCACCATGACGGTCATTGCTCTGTCCGGATATTTCCTAGGTTTTCAAAATGGGATGATTACCTCTAGCATTGGGCTTCTATCAGCCGGTATTATCGGCTACGCTATCAGCCGGATATTTGGTCATCGCTTTTTGGGACTCCTTCTCAAAGACCCGACAGCCCAAGCAGAAGCGAAAGCCTCTTTTTTGGCTCATGGCTCGATGATTATCATTCTCTCCCGAGCGGTTCCTATGCTCCCCGAGATGAGTGCCTACCTTGCGGGAATGACAAAAATGCCTTTCGGTAAATTCATCATTGCTTGGTTTCTGAATGCTTTGCCCTACAGCTTGCTCATTGCTTATGCCGGCTCCATCAGTTCCATGGATGACCCCAAACCGGCATTCTATACCGCCATTGGTATCTCCTCCACGCTTTGGTTGGGGTGGTATTTATTTAATACTAAACGCAAAACCGGCTTTTAACCTACTCCGGCTTTGACACTCATAAGGTATCGTAGGAGGTTATTCAGATTTCTTAGGCATTGGGCGATAATAAAATGCTGAGTTGACTCCGAAAAGTACCTATTGTTAATAGTCGAAGGAATGAGCAAATTTTTATTTGGTTGCGATACAGAACATTCCAAAAGTTTTAAACTTTTGGAATGTTTTATCACGACATTTCGGAGTAAACTCATCGTTGAGTCCGCTCCGAAAAGTCACTATAGTCAAAAATTGAAGCACGTAACAAAATTTTATTCTGTTTACCTTAACTCCCCACTTCTTAGGGGGATTTAGGGGGTTAAAATAAGAGCGAAAACAGAATAAAATTTTGTGGGCTCAAGAGCAAGCCGCTACATCTAACTTTTCGGAGTAAACTCAACGCTTGAACAATCAGTTCAACTAAATATTTTTATTTTTTTTTGAAAGTCTTTGACCCTGAGTCCTTTACTTTTATTCATCCCCTAGCTATAGGGGACAAAATTTTGCTAACGCTCTGGATGCTATTCCGTTAAACCGCTATACCGATGTGCCGAAACTCAAGTAAGATTACACTAAGTCTTTTCCGTGCAGTGGTTGGGCATCATTCATCAGAAAACAAGTATTTGATTAAGAACATAAGGCATTGGGGGCAAGATCATTGGGGGAGCTAATGACCGTCAAGTTTTTAGGATTAAGAAACGAAGAGCTTTGTAGTATCTTTCGACTTAATCTAAAACTCAGAATCATGAGAAATACACTTTTTATCTTGTTTTTGTCCTTATTGGGTGCGATGGCTATCCAAGCCCAAAACTTAAAGCCTTACACCATTGGTGCAGAGACAAGTGGCTCTGTCAGTGATGTAACAGGGAAAGCTAAAGCGGCTCTTCAGTCTAATGGATTTGAAATATTAGGAGTCTATACGCCGGCAAAAGATGCGAATCGTCGTGTCATCGTTATTACATCTCCTAAGTTAATCGCTTCGGTCAAAAAAGTAGGCGGTTTAACCGGGTTTGCAGCGGCATTGCGGGTTGCTGTGACAAAGGAAGGTTCTAAGACTATTATTTCTTATACGACTCCGGAATACTGGGGAAATGCCTATTTTCAGAAAAAATACAGCCAAGTGGCGAATAATTATACTAGCTTTTCTTCTCAATTAAAATCTGCTTTATCAGCATTGGGCTCTAATGGGGGGACTGCATTTGGTTCTGCAAAGGGGCTTTCTGCATCCAAATTGCAAAAATACCACTACATGCTGGGGATGCCTTATTTTCAGGACAATCATAAGCTAAAGTCTTTTGGTAGTTACTCTGCTGCTGTCGCAAAAATTGATGGCCATCTTTCGCAGGGGGTTAGCGGCCTTGAAAAAGTATATTCCGTAGAAATTCCGGGGAAAAATCTAAAGCTTTATGGAATAGCCTTGACAGGTTCTAATGGGGAAGCTCAATTCTTGCCTATTATCGACAAAGGGCATCCTAAGCATACTGCTTTTTTGCCGTATGAAATCCTCGTTTCCGGAAGTAACGTATATATGTTGCATGGGCGTTATAGGATTGCACTGTCCTTTCCTGATTTGTCTATGTCAACTTTTACCAAAATTATGTCCACGCCAAAGGACATTAAGAATATGATGCTCAAACTTACGGAGTAGAATTATAGGTCGGTTCCTATTCTATAGATTGGGTAGTAGCCATATTTATTCGGCTAGATAATGTTGGGTCTTAAATAACGCCCGGCTATGCCAACCAAAATAATATTAAAATATGGTGTAACTATTTAGGTACCCACTATTTTGGTCAAAAAATGCCCTTTTTGCGCCTGTTTTTGCTAAAATTTTCTCACGTAGGGACGCACGGCCGTGCGTCCTTACGTCAACATCCACAAAAATGCCTATTTTTTGCCTTAAAATAGGAGCACCTAAACAGTTACAATATGGTAAGAAAATAAAGCAAATGCCTATGGAATTTATTCTTGAATAAACACAGACTCAGCCGGCCAACCGGCTGGGTCTGTGTGCTTTAAGGAGAAAAAGTAACGACTCCACACAAATTATTATACACTCCAAAGGGTCTCTTTTATTTCTAAAAAGCCCCCCTGCCGGAAAGTTGTGAAAAATAAATGCTCCTTTGTTAGTGATTCTCGATTAATAATTGCATTTTTGTAACCCCTTCTCTCTAAAAATAAAAGAAATGAAGACGATTAAGCTTTCCCTTTTACTCCTCGTAGCCCTATGGTGGACAACTTCTTGCCATGTAAAGCCCCCGGTCTCTCCTATTCCGGAAGGATATGAGCAGACTTTGATTTTGGTTTCTTTCGATGGATGTCGCTATGACTATCCGGATAGCTCCAATACACCGGCATTAGACGAGATGGCTCGGGATGGCATTCGGGCTACAGGTTTAAAGACCGTCTTTCCTTCCAAAACGTTTCCGAATCATATTTCTATTGTTACCGGTTTGTATCCGGAGCATCATGGTATTATTTCTAACCGGATTTACGATGCGGCTCATGATGAGTGGTATAAGCTGAGCAATGGAGCACCGGCTCAGTCGAAGTGGTATCATGGGGAGCCCATTTGGGTGACTGCCGAAAAGCAAGGGATTAAGACTGCGACCTTCTTTTGGCCTTCTTCTGAAGCGGAGATTGCCGGTAAGCGCCCGACCTATTGGAAGCCTTATGATGGGCGTGTCCCATACAAAGACCGGGTAAACCAAGCCTTGAAATGGCTGGATTTGCCGAAAAGTGAGCGTCCTAGGTTTATTTCTCTGTACTTTGATGAGCCGGATCATTCCGGGCACAAATACGGCCCTTTGAGTAAAGAAGCTATTTTGGCTACAGAAAGAGTGGATACGCAACTGGCCGCTCTATGGGCAGGTATCAAACAGCGTAAGTTAGAAGGGGTGGTCAATGTCATGGTCGTGTCTGACCACGGTATGACCCAACTGAGCCGAGATAGTGTGATTTTTCTCGATGACTACATTAACATGAATGATGTAAATGTAATTGATTGGTCTCCTGTGACGGCCATTCGTCCTCTACCGGGCAGGGAAGATGCCGTTTATAATGCCTTGAAAGGTGCGAACCCCAAATTGCACGTTTACCGCAAGGGGGAAGTTCCGGAAAAGTATCATTATAATGACAATGAATTCATTCAGCCGATTATTGCTATTGCTGATTTACATTGGACGGTTGCCCAAAGGAGTTATTTTGAGACGCACCCCAAAAACGGCACCGGGGGGACGCATGGGTATGACCCGGATTATACAGAAATGAATGGCATCTTTTATGCAGAAGGCCCGGCTTTCAAAAGGCATTATCAAGCGCCGGTTATCCAAAATATTCATCTGTATGACTTAATGTGCCGGATTCTTGATATAAAGCCCGCTCAAAATGATGGAAATGCTAGTAAGACTTTGGAGTTGATGCGTTAGTTGTTGTGTCCGGTTGTTACGATTTATTAAAAGTGCTGCCAGCCTTGAGCCTTTAATGGATGGATGTTGCCGCCTTTGGTATGGAGTTTAATCCCATCTTTGGCGGGGGTGATTTCCCCTGCTATATACAAATTGGGTAAGAACTTGACTTTTTCTAAATCCTTTGGATTTACGGTGAATAATAGCTCGTAATCTTCGCCACCATGTAAGGCAATGGTAATTGGATCCAACTTGAACTCGTCAATGGCCTTGAGTTGTGCATCAATATGAATCGGCACTCCATCTTCTTCGATAAACGCTCCCACACCCGACGCTTCGCAAATATGAAACAAGTCCGATGCCAATCCATCAGACACATCAATCATAGCCGTAGGCACTAAGTTTGCTTGCGCAAAAAGGTCAATGACATCCTTTCGGGCTTCAGGTCGTAAGAAGCGATCAATAAAGGCTTCTCCGCTCGTCAAATCGGGCTGGATGTTGGGGTTTTCTTGGAATATTCTCTTTTCTCTTTCGAGAAGCTGTAAGCCCAAATAAGCATTACCCAAATATCCGGTAACACAGATTAGGTCGCCTTCTTTGGCCGTGCTTCGATAGACAATTTTGTCTTTGGGGGCAACGCCAAGAGCCGTTACACTGATAATCATGCCTTGCCGTGATGAAGAAGTATCTCCTCCAACCAAATCCACCCCGTAAAACTCGCAGGCTTGGCGGACGCCTTCATAAAATTCATCCAAGGCTTCAACCGAAAAACGATTAGATATGCCCAACGATACCGTAATCTGTTTGGGTTGGGCATTCATGGCATAAATGTCTGACAAATTGACCACAACAGATTTATATCCCAAGTGCTTGAGTGGGACATACATCAAGTCAAAATGAATACCTTCCAACAGCAAATCAGTAGAAACTACAGTCTCCAGATTGCCATAATGCATGACTGCGGCATCATCCCCAATACCTTGAACGGTAGATGGGTTTTTAATCTTAAATTTTTGGGTGAGATGCTCGATTAGGCCAAATTCGCCTAATTCGCTGATTTCCGTTCTTTTTGGTTGGTTCTTTTCCATCTGATGTCTTTTGATGCGGCAAAAGTACGGTTTTTTATTGGGATTGGAGCTTCCTAAAAGTTCCAAACTTTTGGAAAGTTGCTCAAACATCAATCATCCAATCCCAAAATCTCCACATCCCGAAATGAATCCGGAGTTTCCTGCGTCCGCTGAAATTCGCACCACTTGCACTTGGGCTCTCCGCAGCCTTCGTAGAATTCATTATTTTGGATTTTCTCCCAAGTTTCTTTGATGATTTCTCGCAAGAGCCGTTTGTCTTCGGGCTGGATGTCGAAGGTCTTATCCACCAATTTATTGGCTTTGCTGCGCTCGATGAAGGAGATGGTGCCCGAAGCGACCCGGCGGCTGTCTGCCCGCTGGAATTCAAAAAGAAGCGCATAAAAAATCAGTTGTCGCCAATAGCCGGAACCAAGTGGTTTTTTGTCCGTCGGGGCGGTGACCGGCTTGATGGTGCCCGTTTTGTAGTCTAGGATATGGGCGGTTTGGGCATCTACAAAGTCTATGCGGTCGATGCTTCCGCGAACGGGAACGCCATCAATTTCGGTGTGTGTGACACTGTATTCGGCGAGTGTGTCCTGAATCCATTCGCTGTGATGGGCTTGGTAGTACCGGCGGAGTGCTTCTTCCCCGCGCACTAGGCGAGTTTCGTATTCTTTGGGGGCAAATTGACCGCGGACACGCTTCATCTCTTGCTTAAAATAGTGAATAACGGAGTCGATGGCCGGATATTTTTTGGCTTTGGATAAGCGCATGTGATCGACCATTTTGCTAAGAGCTCCGTGGATGGCATTGCCGTACAAAAATGGGGCGC
This sequence comes from Saprospiraceae bacterium, assembly GCA_027009605.1. Classification (GTDB taxonomy): domain Bacteria; phylum Bacteroidota; class Bacteroidia; order Chitinophagales; family Saprospiraceae; genus HyVt-613. Next base: position 3,948 of record JALVCY010000321.1, on the reverse strand, counting down.
TAGGCTCCGACGGAACTTGCAATATGTAGTCGTAGTAGAAAGTGATGGGGCATTTCAGGTAGGAGTTTAAGGCGGAGATGCTTAAAGCAAATTGCTCCAAGCGGGCTTGTATCAATTCCTTTTCCGGCTTGACCAAAGGGGCTTGGTGAAATTGTAATACGCCTTCTTCAATGCGGCTGATGTCGTCCGTGTCGGCTTCCCAATCTTGGGCATTTAGGTTGAGCTCGCTGATGAATGTGGATGGCTTGTTGCCTTTTCCATTGGCTTTTTTCTTGGGGTACAGGAGGACTAATTTTTCTTTAGCTCTGGTCATACTTACGTAAAAAAGGCGGCGTTCGGCTTCCAATTCGTTTTCTGAGCCGCTCAACGTGATGTTTTCGGGTATCTTAAAACTGGTATTCCCTGTAAATTTTTTTTCCCAATCTGCGGTGCATTCCGGCATGATGACCATCCTAAATTCCAAGCCCTTGGCACTATGCGCCGTTAAGAGTTTGATGCCTTCGGAGCGTCCCCGGATTTTCATGACGGGAATCGGCATTTTGTTTTCGTGGAGTCGTTGAATGTATTGGATGACTTGGTGGACGGTCAGGTCTTGATTTTTTAATACTTGCTCTTTAATGAATTTCCGGAAGCTGAATAATACTTCCAAATTCCATTGCTTGTCGGCGTGGTTTAAGGCGTAGGTTAGCAGGCCGGATTGGTTGATGGTTTTTTCTACCCATTCGGTTAGGGAGAATTGGTCGGTAGCGACGATTAGGTCGTCCAAGATGGCTACGGTATTTTTAATTTTATCCGCTTGCGCAAAATCAAAACTATCCAGCAAGGTAGAATCATGCAATATCTCCCACCAAGAGGAGCGGGATGCCGAACGTTGAAAATTCAATCGAATAATGTCGCTCGAAGAAAGACCAAAAGCAGGAATAGAGAGTAACTCAAAAACCAGACCTTCGCCGGAAAGCGGCTTGTATTTTTCTTGGTCGATATATTTGAAAATGGTGAGCAATTGCTTGACCAAAGGCTCTTCCAAAAGATTAACAGATTTTTTGAGCTCGTAGTCTAACTGATTGACTTCCAGTAGTTTAATAATATCATTGGCAACCTTATGCTTCCGATAAATAATGGCCATTTCCGAAAGGGGAACGCCTAGGCTTTGATGCTTTTGGATGGTGCTTAGGATGGCGGCCAATTCTTGGACATAGTTGTCTAAGATAAGGATTTCTACGGGCTGGCCTAGATCGGCCAAGGTCGTGGACTTCGCTTTTAATTCCTTGGAAGCTTCGATGCCTTCTTGGTGGATAAGCCGGATTTGGTTGTAGCTGATTAATTTGCCGGCACTATCCAAAATCTCTTTTTTACTTCGGTAATTATCTTCTAAAATAAACAGTTGAATCGTGTCTTTATATTTCTCATAAAAGTCAGTAATATTTTTAATTCTGGCACCCTGAAATTCAAATACACTCTGGTCGTCATCACCTACCACAAAGACATTTGGTTTGTCCCAATAAGAAATTAATAATTGCAATAGTTGATTTTGAACGCCATTAGTATCTTGGTATTCATCCACCAAAAAATAAAGAAATTGTTCCTGATATTTTCGGAGTAAGTAGGTATGTTTTTGAAAGGCATCCACTACCCATCGAATCATATCTTCGTAGTCAAATCGTCCTATTTTCCGTAAGGCTCGAACATATTTTGGAAACAATTGGACGCCTGCCCGAAGGCGTTTCATGCGATTGATTTCTTCGTGATAGCTGCTTTTGTATTGCCCTTTGGTCTTGCCGCGGCTGGAGATGTAGTCTTTATTTCCCGCAAGGGAATCCACATACGTATCAATATCACGAAGCAAGTCCGCCACCTTCCAATTCTCTTGCTTAATCAACTTAAACAGATTCGTCAGATGCTTCTCATAAAAATAATGGGTATGACTACGCACTACCAGCGGATTATCCGGTGGTAAGTCATCAATCATCTTCCGAATGACTTCGCTCCGCTCAATCTCATCAATCACTTCCAAATCTACGCCCCCAAAAGTCAAAGGATTTTCCCGAATCACCTTATTCGCAAAAGAATGAAAAGTAAAAATCGGAATCCGGTGCGCTTCCGGTCCAATCCAATCCAACAACCGCTGCTGCATCGCCATCACCCCCGCATCGCTATAGGTCAAGCAAAGCAATTCATAAGGATTCGTGTCGGTATGGAGTAGGATGCTGCCGATTCTGGCTGCTAAGACTTGCGTTTTTCCGGTGCCCGGTCCGGCGACGACCATGACCGGCCCGTCAATCTCTTCCACGGCTTTGCGCTGGGTGGGATTGAGCTGTTTGATGGCCCGGTAAAAGGCTTTGTTGTATTGATGGCGGTTAGGCATGGGGTAAAGGTACGGAATTTTTATAAAGGTAGGGACAAAGGCATGCCTTGTCCCTACCTTGGGAAAAAGGTCTATCTTTGCCCGTAGGGCCTCCTTGTGTTGTTCTCTGTATAGAAAAACCCACCATGACAGACCTATGCCAAAAATCCCATCAAGTTCAATGCGTCACCAATTTTCAAGACTTGGTTTCAACACCGTTTCAGGGAGATAGGAATGCGATGGGTTGGGTACGTGATTTAGTTGGTGACTTCGCGGAAATTGTGGAAAAGGTCCCATTTGACGGAAATATGACCATACTCCATCCGGATGAACTTCGAGAATTACCGTTGAGTGAACAAGGAAACCTAGCCCGCCAAATCATCCTAAATGACTTTGAATTATTGAAAGCCCATGGCGCAGACCCGACGATTAACCTGATTCGCCATTACGAAAGAGATAAGAATCATCCATTTTTTCCGACTGATGTGTATTCATATCACGTGGATCGCTCTACGGTACCGGCGGATACTTTTTTATGTACGTACTATGGCCGGTCAACTGAAATAGTGCCCAATGCACAAGCCATCCAAAAAGTGCGGATTCCCGAAGTAAGGGATGCACTCAAAAAAGAATATCAAGGTGCGGATGCGGATTTTGAGTTATATTTGAAGGAGCATTTTTATGACTTGCACTATCAACCGCTGCCTGCGGCTCGTCCTTTTTCGGTAGGCGTAGGGCATTTGTGGAAATTAGCGATTGATTATCCGGAAAGTGGCGTTTTGCCATGTCTTCATCGGGCACCCGAAGAAGACGGGGTGATTCGATTGTTGTTGATTTGTTGAACCTGCAACCTAGATGTCACCGCAATCTCCTAGGCCAAGTATAGCCCACGACCAAGCAAAAATTATTAAAAGTGTCCTTATAAATTCCTTGATAAATCAATGGATCCGTCGTACTGGTATAAGGGTCGGCAGTTACATAATAATCAAAAGACACCCGGTCGGCATGTCCAAGCTGAATCCCGAGCAACAGCCCATTTTTAAGTCGATAGCCCATCGTACCTGAAAAGTAATAACCGGCAGAGACAAAGTCCGCTTTTTCATTTTCAGCAAAGTCTGACCCATACGTTCCGTAGAGTATTTTTCCAAAACTAGGCTTGAGATAAAAGCCTTTATACTCATACTTGATAAATCCGCCAAGTCCTGTAGCCGAATGTGATGAACCGGAGCCGCCTAGACCAAGGTACTTTCCTTCCAGTCCGACTCCAAACTGTTGATTTAGGAGATAACCGCCATTTAGCGAAATCTGAGCATGACCATCCCCATTATCAAAAAGGTTTAGAAAAACGCCAATGTCCGCATCAAGAAATATCTTCTTGGCTTTCGGACTGGATGGATGCTCTGCTTGCGCAAAAAGGAAAAAAGGAGCGAAAAGTAGGAAAATGAGTGTTGTAATCTTCATGTTTTTTTTGTTTTTTGGTAACTGTTTAGCTACCCACTATTTTGGTCAAAAAATGCCCTTTTTGCGCCTGTTTTTGCTAAAATTTTTTCACGTAGCCCAGCTACGCTTCAAAAATTGTAGCTTCAACATCCACAAAAATGCCT
>JALVCY010000320.1 GCA_027009605.1 Saprospiraceae bacterium | reverse complement strand
TCGGGTATTGCCGTTTATAGCGGAGCACTTGGTGATTGGCATTCCGAGCGAGCAGATAGTCGCCAATATGCATGACGCTTACGCAAAAATAAAATCCGGTTCCTATGACTTTGGGGTTTTTATAGCTGGGCCTTCCAAGACGGCGGATATAGAGCAGAGTTTGGTGATTGGGGCGCAAGGGCCTAGGAGCTTGGGGATGGTGATTTTTGAGTAGGGGCAGGTTATACTTCCCCATAGAGAAAGAGATATAAATCAAAAAATCAAAATTCAAAATCTAAACAGTTTAGGTATCACTATTTTTCGTATTAAAAATAGTTGCGCCTAAACTGTTTTACTAAAAAGAATATATCATGACCAACAAAAAAAACGTACTATTTCTAATTCTTTTTTTAGCCCAAAGCCTTTGGGGACAAAAGAAATTTTCTTTCTTGGATTGTGTTACAGTCTCTGCTTCAGGTAGTTATAATTTTAATTATCTAACAATTGTTGACGAGAAAGTTAACATTCTTCATTTTCCTTTAGACTATGAGGAAGAAGATGCCCTACGTACCAAAAATTATTTTTCATATTCATTTGAAGCTAAATATTTTTTGAAATTATATAAGAATGTCCGTATTGGTCTAGGGGGAGATTACACTATGCGAAGGGCTGGGATGGAATATGTTAGTACTCCAAAGACTGTAGGGCATCCGATTGTAATTGTAAAGTACGACAAAACATATCGTATGTTTGGACCGTCATTTAATTTGTCTTATGCTATTCCAAAATGGGGGCTACGATTAACCGTTTTTGAAACTTACCTATTTATGCCAAAGAAAAAGAGAAAAGTGGAAAACGGGGGGGAAGATCTTTTTTATTTTTTTTCGTGGAATACTGATTCAGAAGATATTTATGAAGATGGATATAAATTCTCAGTTATTGGAATGGATGAGCTGCCGGCATCCTTACGCATACCTGTATCTTCTTTTGTGAGATTTGGTGCGGAGATTCAGTATAAAATTAGGAAAAGATTTTATTTACTGTTGCAATACAGGCGTGTTGGTGATGGCTTCTTTTTTGGTGTACAGCATAGATATGCTGAAAAGGTAAATGGAGTGGAAAAGCAAATTGATCTTGGTGGAGCTTTTATCGGTGGTGGTGTACGTTCGCAGATTGGAGTAGGAGTCGCTTATCATTTTTTTGAGAAGGAATGACTTGGTCATTCCTTTTTAGCTTGATTCCAAAACTTTCTCACACTTCCCCATACCGAAAACAACCCATCTCATGGTCATTCACCATGCCGGTCGCCTGCATCTGCGCATAGATGACGGTGGGGCCGACAAATTTGAACCCGCGTTTTTTTAGGTCTTTGCTGATTTTTTCCGAAAGGGGAGTCGAAGCGGGTATGTCTTCGTGTTGCTTCCATTTATTTTGGATGACTTGGCCGTCGGTGAAACCCCAGATGTAGTCGCTAAAAGAGCCAAATTCTTCTTGGATTTGGATGAAGGCTTGGGCGTTAGAAACGGTGGCACGGATTTTTAGCCGGTTGCGGATGATGCCGGCATCTTGGAGTAGGGCTTGGATTTTCTTTTCAGAATACTTTGCAATCCGTTGATAATCAAAGCCATCGAAGGCCTTCCGGAAATTCTCCCGCTTGCGCAAAATAGTCATCCAACTCAAACCCGCCTGAAAAGTTTCTAATGTCAAAAATTCAAATAACAAGGCATCATCCCGAACCGGCACGCCCCATTCTTCGTCATGATAGGCTATGTATAACGGGTCGTCTGTTACCCAATGGCATCTTTTCATGGATTGGTCAATTGTGATTATTGACCAAAGGTAATAAAAAATTTGGTTCTGGTTGGCCATTTAGGGACGCACGACCGTGCGTCCCTACATGGTCGTGCGTCCCCCTAGACGCCCCCACGAGACGAAGGAATTAAAATTAATATGCAGTTTTAAATTCTTTTGACATGGCTTCATTTCGTAGGCTTGCACTCAAAAGTTTGATTTTTTCCATTGGAATATCAACTTCCTTTTTGTTGAAAGTACGGATTTTGATGGTTGAGTTTGCGATATTTTGACCAATTACCCAAACATAAGAACCTTTAGATAATTTACTCCCATCAAGAAATTGAATATCTTTTAATAGATAACCAATTCCTGCATCCATACTTGCTGTTGATACCGGAGTTAGTTTGTGATTATCCTTAAAAACAATAATTCGTCCCATTGGGTCATAGGCAAAACAGAGGGGTGGCCGTACATCAAAAATCATGACAACTTCGCCGGCTCCCATTGTTAAGGTCTTAGTGAGTCTTGTTCTATCGATACTGCTGGGTGACATAACTGCATATTCCGCACCTTTTTCAATGATGTGCCATCCTATTTTAGTTGTTTGAGCCTCGGCAAATAGGGGCAAAAGGAGAAGTAATGTGGATAATATTAAAAATTTCTTCATGTTTATAGGTTAGGTGAAAAAAATAATCATTCAAAAATCATGCAAATTAGTTTCAGGATTCCTGATGTTTCGATTATGCTAGCGGCGGTTTTAATTGCACGGCTACGTAGGGACGCACCGCCGTCGTCATTGTAGGGACGCATTCCCGTAGGAACGAACCGTGCGTCCCTACGATATAACGACAACGTTCAATCCAATTCAATCACCAAATCATCTTGAGCCACCATCGTTTTGGTTTTCAAAACGATTCGTTTGACCACGCCGGCGATGGGGGAGGAAACGGTCGTTTCCATTTTCATGGCTTCGATGACAAATAAAGGATCATTGACCTTCACCTTGTCGCCTTTCTTGACCAAAATATCCGAAATAGAACCTTGCAAGGGGGCTCCGATTTCGTTAGGCGCTTGGGCCTTTTGGTGGATGACTTCGTTGGAAGTAGCGTTGTTGTCTTTGATAAAGATATTCCGGGTTTGGCCGTTTAGTTTAAAGCTGAGTTGGCGCTCGCCTTTGTCGTTGGGTTCGGTTTGGTGTCTGAATTCTACCAGTACGCGTTTGCCCGGTTCTAGTTCGACTAGGACTTCTTCACCGACTTTTAGGCCGTAGAAATAGGTGGTGGTGGGCAGCCATTGGGTTTTGCCGTAGGTATCCAAATGCTCTTGGTAGTCGGCAAAAACTTTTGGATAGAGCACATAGGACAAGAAGTCGGTCATCTCCATCTTGGTACCAAATTTTTTCTTAAAAGCCGCAAAATCATTTTTGAAATCTACCGGTTTTAGGTTTTTGTTAGGTTTGTGGGTGTAGGGTTTTTCGTCGTTGAGTACCAGCTTTTGGAAGGCTTTGGGGAAGCCGCCTTTAATCTGTCCCAAGTCGCCCCGCATCAAGGCCTTGACACTGTCCGGAAAGGATAAGGTGTGTCCTTGTTGTAAGACATCTTCTTTGCATAAGTTATTGGAAGTCATGAACATAGCCATGTCGCCGACGACTTTGGATGAAGGCGTGACCTTGATGATGTCGCCAAATAATTCGTTGGCGGCAATGTAGTTTTTCTTGATGGTTTCAAATTGATCTTCCAGTCCCAATCCCCGTGCTTGTGGCCGCAAATTAGAATATTGTCCGCCCGGAATTTCATGATTATATACTTCTGCCGTCCCCGCTCTTAGCTCCGTCTCAAACGGATAATACACTTCCCGGACGGCTTCCCAATAATTGGAAAACTCATTCAGACTATCCACATCAATCGGATTCTCCCGGCGGTGTCCTTGCAGGCTGGCAGCAATAGAATTAAAATTAGGTTGAGAAGTCAATCCCGACATGGAAGCCAAAGCCACATCAATAATATCCACACCCGCATCCACGGCCGCCAATAGCGTACCGCTCTGAATGCCGGCCGTATCATGCGTATGCAAATGTATCGGAAGGTCAATGACTTTTTTTAATTCCTTGATGAGTAGGGTAGCGGCCTTGGGTTTGAGTAAGCCGGCCATATCTTTTATCGCAAGAATATGCGCACCGGCATCTTCTATCGAGCGGGCTAAATCCAAGTAATATTGCAAATTAAATTTCGTGCGTTTCGGATTGGTAATATCACCCGTGTAGCAGATGGAGACCTCCGCCAACGAATCTGTTTCTTTCCGCACGGTTTTGATACTGGTTTCCATGGCTTTAAGCCAATTGAGACTATCAAAAATCCGGAAAACATCAATCCCCGTTTTGGCCGCTTCCACTACAAATTTCTCCACCAAATTGTCCGGATAAGCGGTATAACCCACTGCATTAGAGCCTCTTAGGAGCATTTGGAGCAAGGTGTTGGGGATGGCTTCCCGCAAGAGTCGTAGCCGCTCCCAAGGGTCTTCCTTCAAAAAGCGCATCGCTACATCAAACGTCGCACCACCCCAAACTTCCATCGAAAATAAATCATCTCCATGGTGCTTCGCAAAACTCTTGGCGACCCGCATCATGTCCAAAGTCCGCATCCGTGTGGCCAACAAACTTTGGTGGGCATCCCGAAACGTCGTGTCGGTGTATTGAATCGCCCGTGTTTTTTTAATTTTTTGTGCAAACTTCTCCGGCCCTAAATCCGATAATAGCTGCTTCGACCCTTTCGGAAAACCGTCAATCGCATCATACGAGCGTGCCGTCGCCGGTCTGAATTGGCGGCTGTGATCCACAAATTTGACATCCGGATTGCCGTTGACAATGACATTGCCGATGTATTTGAGCAGCTTGGTGCCGCGGTCTTTTCTTGGCGGAATATTAAATAATTCGGGATGGTCAGTGATAAAATTGACGGTAGCCCTTCCGGAAATAAATTCCGGATGCTGCAAGAGATTGAGCAAGAAACCGATATTCGTTTTTACCCCGCGAATTCTAAATTCCCGCAAGGCACGATGCAACCGCTTGGCCACGCCTTCAATCTTGCGTCCATGCCCCGTAACCTTGACCAACATACTATCAAAAAACGGCGAAATGGTCGCTCCCGCATACGCACTACCCGCATCGAGCCGTATCCCAAATCCCGCTGCACTCCGGTAGGCCGTTAGTGTTCCATAATCCGGTGTAAAATCATTTTCCGGGTCTTCAGTGGTAATCCGGCATTGGATGGAGCAGCCGTTGATTCGGATGCTATCTTGATTGTCGATATAGATACCGGGGGCAGATAGCGGGTGCCCCATGGAAATCAATATTTGCGAACGCACAATATCTATATCCGTGATGACTTCCGTAATGGTATGCTCCACTTGGATACGGGGATTCACTTCGATGAAGTAAATATTTTCGTCTTTATCGACCAAAAATTCTACCGTTCCGGCACAATAATAACCGGCTTCATGCCCTAGCCGAATGGCATAATCATATAGTTTGTCTTTCGTTTCTTGTCGGATAGACAAGCAGGGAGCCACTTCCACGACTTTTTGAAAACGACGCTGGACAGAGCAATCCCGCTCATACAAATGCACCAAATTGCCATAATGGTCACCCAATAATTGGACTTCAATATGCTTCGGCTCGGCAATAAATTTTTCGACAAATACCGTCCCATCGCCAAAAGCCTTTTCCGCTTCGCTACTCGCTTCTTCAAACAAACCCACAAAATCCGCTTCCTTATACACCACGCGCATACCCCGTCCACCGCCGCCGGCAGCGGCTTTGACGACCACCGGGAATCCTATTTTTTTCGCTTCCGCCAAACCGGATTTGGCGGTTTTAGCGGCATTTTTTCCGCCTTCGATTAGGGGGACTTTGGCCGCTTCCGCTAATTTTTTGGCAGCGACCTTATCGCCTAATTTTTCCATGGTCTCCGGACTCGGCCCGATAAAAACAATGCCTTCTTCTCTACATCGACGCGCAAATTCCACATTTTCCGAAAGGAAGCCATAGCCCGGATGAATGGCATCAACCCCCACGGATTTGGCCAAACTGATAATCCGCTCAATATCCAAATAGGGCTTCAAAGGCTCATCATCACGACCGATTTTGTAGCTCTCATCGGCCTTGTAGCGGTGGAGTGAATAGCGGTCTTCGTAGGTGTAAATAGCGACAGTCCGGATATTTAATTCAGAGATAGCGCGAAGAATGCGGATAGCAATTTCGCTGCGATTAGCCACTAAAATTTTTTGGAAAGGCTTGATTGTGTGCTTTTTAGACATAGGAAGTCGGATGATAAGTGATTGAAAAAAAATTGGTTGAGCGATGATTGAAACGTAAAGATAGGTAGAAAAGTTGAGATGATATAAAAATGATTTTTTTCGTTTGCCGTGGGGGGCATCCTTGTGATGCCCCTCCTACGGTGCTGCCCCCTACGGCGCTGTCTCCAACCTATTGTCCCGGCGTCCTACCGACCTAATCCACCTTTGTAAATTGGGTAATCATAATGCGGTGGTTATTGGGTTGGACTTTTAGGACATAGTTTCCTTTCGGAAAATGCTTGATGGGGATGGGATAGTTTTCGCCGGGCAGATGCGCTACTTCTTGATAGAAGACAATCCTTCCGGATAAATCTAAAACCTGAATCGTCGCCGCTTTTCCTGCAAAGGAATCGGTCTTGATCAATAAGTGCTCTTTGGCCGGATTGGGAAATATCGTAAGTGTTTCTTTGGGCGCAAGCCGGGTACTTACGATGGGTTGGAATATCGCCGTCAGCGTGTATTCATCTGAAGATAAGTTGATGGTTCCGTTGGGATTTGAGCCCAAACTACTATCCGACCAGCCCACAAATTCATAGCCGGGTGCCGGCGTCGCCTTTACAGGAATATCTATTCCCGCAAAATAAATCCCTTGCCAAGGGAAGTGTTCCGGTTTTAGCGTAAGCGTATTCCATTCGATGGTTCCTCCTTGCTTGGGATTGGCCGAAAGGTGAACTATAGTTGTGTCCGTTATCTCTGCATATTGCTCTACAAAATGTTGGCGGACGGCGCCCGCACGCCCACTGATGAAATGCCGAACCTTGCCAATATTATCATCCCAGCCATCAAAGCATTCAAACCATTTGCACTGGTGGGCTGCCATTTCGGGTCGATATCTATTGACAAATTCATCCAACCGTTGCTGTAGCCGCTCCGGTGTGAAAAGCGTATTTAATTGGTCAGCCATGCGGTTAATAAACTGATGCCGCCATCCGGTATTTTGGACGCAAGCCCGAAAGGGACGAGTGGCCCATTCCGGATTAGGCCATTGCCAACCGGTGTCGTTATAGAGCCGGAGAAGGGCATTGTCGTGGTAGTCTCCGGTATTCCAAGAGCCGTCTTCGTTGTACAAAGAAAGCGTATAATCCAAATCAAAAACCATCCATCTCCATTTGCCATCCGGACTTTTGGCCTTCCAACGTCGATTGTTATTTGCCGGCCAATCGGTATTGTTCAGAAAAATATTGAAGGTGATATAGTCCAAGTAATCTTGGACATCCATTACTTTTTGGAGCGAGTCAAAGTGGCTTTGTTGATTCATATCATGAGCCAATAGAAAGTCCATAAATTGGAACCAACTGTCCCAGTCCCCGTTTTTGACTTCATCGACTCCTTTCAGGTAGTCATATTCGCCTTTGGACAGTCCAAAATGAGTTTTGATGTAGCGATGATCCAGGCGCTCCCGGATGTTGTAAATCCCCCTGTATTCTCCATTAAAATAAGCAATCGTAGGCCGGTAGCTTTGCAGGTAAAGCCTAGGCGGGCTGATGATGTCCCCGATGTCCGACAAATCGGCCACAAAACTAGTCGCATAGGCATCTCTAAAAATGGTTTTATCCCAGTCTTGGCCTGAATTCCGCAAGGTGAAACTGCCATACTTCTGATACGGCAATTGGGGGAAAATGGGATATTGAAACTGTTTTTCTCCTTGATAAGATTTGGCCTTGATGGCGATGGATTTGTGGGCAAATTCTGCGCTGCCTGTACCTTGGATTTCTACTTCGGCGGGTTGGCTAAAAGCCAGACTCCCGTCCATCTCGAAAAAAGCCAAATTGGCCGGCCGTTCCCAGTTTTCAAGATAATTTACATAGATGCCGGTGATACTGTCGTAAAAATCTACCGGATTAAAGGTCAAATAGACGATAGGGAAAGTATGATGCCTATTGATTAAATACATGTGGGTGGAGACCGGGCTTGGGCTGTTGTTGGGCCCGGCCGTAATGGCTCGAATAGACATGGATGAGTCCACCATAATCGGTGCCGTGTATAAAGTGGAAGCATCCGTCGGCAGACTCCCGTCTGTGGTGTAATAAATATTGGTGCCCGGCGTGGTGGTCAATAAGGTCAGCGATATCGGATGGCTAAAAATGCCGTCATGATAAGTAAATAGCGGTGCTTGGGCAATCGGCAAGGGCGTAAAATTAGCTTGTCCGGGTGTGGGCTGGGAGAAGAAAGTCCATTCTGTGCTATCATCAGCGATTCGACCATAAGAAATGTCCGGAGTTTGTTGGCCATAAGACAGGCTGTCGATGACCGTTAAGTTACTGTTAAAGAGTCCGATTTGCTCTCCACCTGTCTTCAATTTGGCATTCACATGGAGCGGGCCGGCATCCGGATGCTTGTCAAACCAAAACAGCTTGAAGCCCTTGGGCTGAATTGTCGTAGAGTCACTAAAGCCCGTTGGAATTTGGTGCAAATCAGGCGTGCTCAGGTCATCCGTAAGATACATGCCTGCTAAGTCAATGGCTTGGTTGCCGGGGTTATAAATCTCCACCCAATCCACATAATCCCCGGATTCATTGGCAATGGTAGTCGAATTAGACGCCATGAATTCATTGATGACCAGTGCTTGCGCAAAAAATAACCGGGGGAAAAGCAATAAGGCAAAGACACAAAGGGGTACTTTGCAAAGATTTAATCGGCTCATAGTATGTTAGTTTCCTTGTGTTTTTTCTATTGGTATTGGGGGAAACTAAAAATATGGAGTGTTTATGATGCAAATTTAACGGTTTTGGTGTTGGTTGTCAAATTTCCCACCTTGTAGGGACGCACGGCCGTGCGTCCCTACAGGGCGGGTCGTGCGTCCCTAAGGGGCAGGGCGTGCGTCCCTACGGGACGGAGCCGTGCGTCCCCACAAAAAAGGGCATGAGAAAAATCTCATGCCCCAAGGTAAGTAGAAACGAATTTAGCTTTCAAAATGGGAAACCAACCACCCATTTTAAAGCCTTGTGAAGGCTTACTCTTTCACAAACTTATAAGTTTGGACGCTATTAGCGACTTGAAGTTTGAGCAAATACACGCCTTGCGGGAAGTCCTGAACATTCACTGATACCTTGTTTTGTCCCTTCACTCCAAGATTGGTTTGCGTATATAAAGTTTTTCCGGTAACGGATTCAATGCTCATATTGTATTTTCCGGCAACGGTCGCCTCATAAGTAATATCCAATTGCGAACTCACCGGATTGGGAGCCAATTGCAAATCGAAGCGGGTATCCGCCAATTCCTGATTACCGAGTACGATGGAAGTTCCGCTCGTACTACCCGTAAACTGTTTGGTGGCCAAGTCTATCGTACCCATAAAATTACTGACTTCTCCCAAAGAATTGGTTACCTGCATAGTTACATTATAAGCTTTTTTCTCCAAGAATAAGTGCTGAATATTAGCCGCTTCGGCCTTGTTGCCATCTCCAAAATCATAAGTGATTTGCGTAATTGGGGTCGCCGAAGTAGATTGGTTTTTAAAGTAAACCGAATTGGTTACATCATCCATCACCGGAGTGAATAAAGCCTGTAAACCGCTCACCGGATTGGGGGTAGAAACCATCATGTAGTCGTCAGAGTTCATCACCAAATCATAAGTACTTTGGCAACTGTCACTCGTAATGCTCAAAGAGACCGTATAAGTGCCGTCATTGGCAAAAGTGTGGGTTGGATTTTGTTCTGTACTGGTCGTACCGTCGCCAAAGTCCCAAGCCCAAGCGGTTGGATTACCAAGCGATAAGTCAAGAAATTGGAAAGTCAAATCGTTGGCCGAATCAGCAGGGAAAGGCCAGAAAAAGGCTTGACAGTCCGGGAAGGTGAAATCTCCGACAAAAACGTCGATTGTAACCGAGTTGGTACAACTATCAGAAGTAATGGTGAGCGTAACAGGGTATTGGCCGGCTTCCGCAAAAGTATGTTCCGGGTTTTGATCAGTACTGTTGGAGCCATCACCAAAGTCCCAAGCCCAAGACGTAATCGTGCCGGTAGAGTAGGAGTAATCTTCAAAATTCACGGTTAAGTCATTATCCATAAAATCTTGATAGTACCCAAAAAATGCCTCGCAGTCATTCGGTGTGGGCAGGTCACAATCTACAAAATTAGTAAACCCTTCGCAGGTGGCGTAACACGCATTCCAGAAAGGTAAGACAACGCCGCTATCTATTTCTACACAGACCGGATTGTATTCGTCGGTACAGTTGCACGGTGAAGTCCAAGAGTCTAGCCACACTTCCAGGCTAAAGCTGCCGGAACAATTCGGTGTGCTGATGGTCAACGTTACATTATACACGCCGGTACTATCGTATGTATGCGTGGGGTTTTGTTCATTGCTGCCGGTGCCGTCGCCAAAGTCCCAAGTCCAAGTGACCTCGTTGCTCATCGTAAAGGAATAGTCTATGAAATGTACTGTCAAGTCATTGTTCAAATCGTTTTCATATCCAAAAAAGGCTTCACAATACTCCGTGGTGTCCCCATCACAATCGACAAAGTCAGCGGCCGTAAATCCGGCACACAAGGCCATGCACTCATTAGGGAACTCGATGTATCCGTTTCCACAAAATCCGGTATCTTGGACACAAACCGGGTCGTATTCGGTGCTGCAATTACAATCCACAAGAGTTAGATTGGCATCGGTCGTGCTACTGCATCCTCCGGCGGTGGTGATGGTTAAACTTACCTCGTAGTTGCCGGGTGTGTCATACTCGTGTTTAGGGTTGGCGCCGGAGCCCGTTTGGCCGTCTCCGAAGTCCCAAGTCCAAGATTCAATGGCGGTGGAAGCAAAAGAAAAGTCAGTAAAACTAACGGTTAATCCATCCACTTGGTAGGTCATAGCTGCTTGACAATTCATCGTAGTGTCAGGCGCACAATCAACAAAATCATCTTCCGTAAATCCCGCACAATTGGCTTCACATTCATTCGGAAAATGGTAAATCTCTCCACCGGGGCCGGCCACACAGACCGGGTCATAAACGGTTGGACAGTTGCAGCCCGTGGTGTCCAAAGGAAGGACTACTTCCATTGTGGATTGGCATCCTGTAGAAGACGCAATACTCAGACTAACGGTGTAAGTTCCCGGTTCGCTGTATGTGTGCGACGGGTTTTGGTCGGCAGATGTCGCCCCATCTCCAAAATCCCAAGCCCAAGAAGCTATGTCGCCACCAGCTTCAGACCAATCGGTAAATTGAACTTGTAATGGGTTTTGGGGATTGACCTCCGGAAAAAAGAGCGCTTGGCAATCCTGAGCCAATAGGCTGCTCGAGACTAAGAGCATCGGCAGCATCAATGCCAGCATGTTGAATAACTTTTTCATAATTGAATTTTTTTTGTAACTCCTTAGATAGCCTTTGACAAAAAAGGGCGCTTACCTAAATGGTCACGGTGTTTTAATAACTGAATTTTTGAGTACCGTAGGTTATTCATAGCACGGAAGAATGCGTTCCATGATATAACCTTTTTCGATAATGCAAAAAAAAGAGTAAAATGGTTTCAAAAATAGAATAATAATTAGCATTTGTGTATGAGCCTTCTTGCTTTATCGATTCTAATTGGTTGAAAAACAGTAGATTAGAAAGTTGGTATTCTAAAATTGTGAAAAAATAGGTTGTTTTTATGGGGCGCAGTCGGGCTTTGTCCCTTACTTTTCGATAAATATCACATGAGTGCGTGACATAATGTGGCATTTATAATGTGTTCAATTGTTCATTTGCCTTCGGCGTTCAATTGTTCAACTGACTGATAATCAGTTGAACAATTGCAGAGTTGAACAATTTAACAAAAA
>JALVCY010000319.1 GCA_027009605.1 Saprospiraceae bacterium | reverse complement strand
TTCTGGCTGAGTGGACTTTTCGGAGCGGACTCATCGTTACACCGTTACACCGTTAAACCGTTAAACCGTTATTTGCCTTCGGCGTTCAAGGGGGACGCTTTCTTGGCTGCCTAGCCGTTACACCGTTATACCGTTATACCGTTACACCGTTACACCGTTACACCGTTACACCGTTACACCGTAATACCGTTATATCTTTTTTCAGCCGATTCTAGAGAGTCCATTGAGAAGTCGGCCGGGGAGTTGGTCTTTGGTGGCAAGGATGTAGTCATCATAGGAGCAGGGAAGGAGGGCATGTCTGAGTGGTTGGTTTTTGCGGTAGATGGGTATTTCCATCCACCATCTGCCTGTTTTGATGCTTTTCCAGAAGGAGATATGGACATCATTTTTTTTGTGAACAACGATGTATTTTTTTAGTCCTTTTTTGGTTAGGGGGAATTCGTTTTGCCGATTGACAAAGCCGTCAAGGAAGTACCAGATGACTAATGCCGCCATCTTAGCAGAAATATGGTTTTGGTCACCGGTGGGGTTGTAGCCAAAGAGTCCAAAAGCCGTGAGTTTGTCGCTCAGTCCGGCAAATCTAGCCAGCGTGCAGGCTTCTTGAGCGGTCAGCCCCGTGGGGAAAGGGTCATTCTGGCCCGGGCAGTCAGCCGCCTTGATGGCCGCTAGGTTAAAAGAGAGTAAATCCGCATCGCGGATTAACGGTTCGCAATTAGTTGGATTAGACTTGATGTTCCCAAGAGAAAACCACTCGAAGTCATTGCTACTGAGTATGTTATATAGATTAGGATTGTTGAGATGGGTTTGTGTTCCTATGATGCTTAGGTGAAAGAGATTTTGGTGGGGAGGATTCAATAATGGATTCAAATAGGCGTTGGAGTCGCTATTCCTTGCGGTAAACCGGATTTGGTTGTCAATAACAGTCAAATTGACCATTTTTTCGTTTAACTGAAAGGCATGGTAGAGGGAGAAGATAAACTCCTGGCTTCCGCCAAAAAGAATGGGTAGAATATTACTTTTGAGTAAGATGCCAATAATTTGGATGGCAAAACCGGGTTTTTCGTTTTTAAGGTTGCCCAAGTCAATGACATCGACCTGAAAAGCGGCTAAATCAAATAATTGAGTACGAATAAAATCGGCTTTTTCGGCGTTGATACCAATGAGAGCAATTTTTGCGGAAGCGAGTGCGTCCGGATTGTCGTGATAGTCTTGAATGCTCTCTTGAAAACATTGTTTGTCGAGGTCTGTATTATGGATGGATGAAGGGGAAAGCCAATTTTGTAACATTCGGTATATTTTTGGCAAAAATAGCCTGTGTTTTGCAAAAAGTAAGGAAGAAGGAGCAAAAATATCAAAGAAATGTATATTTTTAAATAAATGGCCGGTGCATATCATTGATTTACAATGTAATAAATATATTTAAATTGTTATATTCTTGTAACATTGTTTGAGAAATAATAGTTAGCAAATCAGCTTTTATGTCTAATTGGTTAGAAATAAGCTAATTAAGGTCATAAAAATGAAAAAAAAACACTCTAATTTTTGTAATAGAGCGAAAAGTTTAATACTTTTGTTTCTTGAAATTGGAGTTTACTCATTAAAACTAAATATCTTAATCATGAAAAGATTTTTTACAAGAGCTTTTGTTCTTCTAATAGCAGTAAGTTTTTCGTTACTGTCTTATGCCCAGCAAGCTACCCCTAAGGATATGGTGGAAGTAGGCGTCCATGGCGGACTGATGTTTGTCTCCGGAGATGTCTCTGCCAACAATGGATTAGGTGGAGGTGGATTTGGCGTTGGAGTCCACGTACGTAAAGCTTTGGATCACATATTCTCACTACGTCTTGACGGAGATTTCGGAAAAGCCACGGGAGGCGAAGATTCTTTTGTTAAGAAATATGAGACTAAATGGATGTCCGGTACGCTTAACGGGATTATCACTGTCAACAATATGCGTTTTGATAAGCCCTACAGAAAGGTTAACCTTTATATTGTACTGGGTGCGGGTCTTAACAAGTATTCTACCCAAGCAGACATGGGAGACGGGACATTGAGAGATGTGCCACAAACCGGTGAAGTCTTGGCACATGGTAATGCCGGTGCCGGTATCGCCTTAAGACTTTCTTCTCGTTTTAATCTTGCTTTGGAGCACGATGTCTTTATGCCAATGGGTGGGTCTATTGACTTGCTGGATGGTAGAGAAAACTTTGATGGTACTCAGGGAAGTACAGAAAGAACTCCTTACCGTGATTTGATGAACTTCACCACTTTGAGATTGAACTTCAACTTAGGTAAAAAAGACAAAATGGTTGAGCCATTGTACTGGGTGAATCCGTTGACTCCTGTATTGAATGATATCGCTGAATTGAAGGCACGTCCTGTTTTAGATATGGCGGATGATGACAATGACGGTGTTTATAATTCTTTCGATAAGGAAGAAGATACCCCTGCCGGTGCGCCCGTAAATGCTTCCGGTGTGGCTTTGGATAGTGACGGTGACGGTGTCATTGACCTTAAAGACAAAGAGCCTTTCTCTCCTCCCGGATATAAAATCAATAGTGAAGGTATTGCTATGATTCCACCGGAGCCCAAAATTACTGAAGACGATGTCAATAAGATTGTTGATGGTAAATTGGCAGCCTTTAAAGCTAATTTTAAAGGTGGAGGAACTTTGACAGACTGGTTCTTGCCTATGATTCACTTTAATTTTAACCACTACGATATCAGAAAAGAAGAGTACGAAAAGTTGTATCAAGTGGCTCAAGTGATGAAGAATAACAAAGACATCAAGATTGTGGTAACCGGCTACACAGATAAAACAGCTGATGACCGTTACAATAATGTGCTTTCTTACAATCGTGCTATGGCTGCTATTCAGCACCTTGTCAATGTACATGGTATTGATAGAAGCAGATTGATTTTGAACTATGGCGGAGAAGGTACTACGCTTGTTCCTAGCAATGGCCGTAGCTTTATGAATAGACGTGTAGAATTTAAAGTGGCTACTGTAGAAACTGAAATGGGACGTCCTGATGGCCCTAACGCAGGTAGAGGCCCTAAATTCTCAGGAAATGTCGGTGGTTATTAATATATAGTTGGACAACCAACATAATAATCGCTTACACAAGAGCAGCCGGTTTACCGGCTGCTCTTGTTTTTTTAGGTAACTATTTAGGTGCTCCTATTTTAAGGCAAAAAATAGGCATTTTTGTGGATGTTGAAGCTACAATTTTTGAAGCGTAGCTGGGCTACGTGAAAAAATTTTAGCAAAAACAGGTGCAAAAAGGGCATTTTTTGACCAAAATAGTCCTAGCTAAACAGTTACTTTTTTAGGTAACTATTTAGGTGCTCCTATTTTAAGGCA
>JALVCY010000318.1 GCA_027009605.1 Saprospiraceae bacterium | reverse complement strand
ATCTCCCGAATGAATTCGGAAGTACCTAACTATCCGGTATTTCCCAACCGGAATTAAGATTGAAGATTGCAGAGTTAAGAGTGGAGAAGTGAAGAATAGTCCATATTATCGTTCTTGCCCCGAATCCCCAAAATATTTAAAGACTTTCATCATGAAATCCCCAAAAATCCCCGTAGGGGTTTCACAAGGAAACCCCCTACGGCCTTTAAATATTTTGGGGAGAGCGTTCCAAGAAAGAATAGCCCCCCCCCAATAAAAGTCTAGTACTAAGCCAAAGGAACTATCAAATCAAAAGCCCAAATCTAAGCACTTCTAAAATCTTAACCCGTAAATCGTAAATCTTAAATCCTGCATTTCCCAACAGGAGTTAAGAGTTAAGATTGCAGAATTGAGAGTGGAGAAGGATGAAAGAGCGCAAAAAAGGGAAGTTCCCAAAAGAGAATCCAAGGCGTATGGCTGCCTTCCCGTTATGCCGTTACACCGCTATACGTTAAACCGCTATATCGTTTGATTCTGATTGTTCTCCTAAGCTAGTAGTCCGAGTACCAAGATGATTCCAAAAACCCCTAAAAGAAGGGCTATGATGTCGGCTCCCCGGTGACCTATTGGATTTTTTAGCACCGATTTTACACTTAAGATGGTCGCCACCAAACTGAATATACCCCCCAATATGGGGCTAATTGCAAATAATAATAATGCAATCCCACCCAAGAGCAGACTCAGCCTTTGCAGCTTGTTGTTATTAGGGGAAGCGGATTTATTATGTTTGGTTTTAGCAAAACTACTATAAATGAGTAGTCCATCCGCAAGCCTTACTTCCGCAATGTCTGATTTGCTTAGAGAGATGGTATCGTTATTGGATGGACATCTGGTGAATACGATGGCTGATTCAGTCGATTCAATCAAATTGACTTGGATTTGGTCTCCACTTTTAAGGAGAATTGTTTGACAGCCCAGAGAATCTTTTGGTATCCGGAAGAGATTGGGTCGGTGCTTTTTTAGTTTTTTTATTTTTCGTTTCAGTAACCATAAGCCCAACTTCAATCTTAGTGGATGTTTTCGATGATTTTGAGCGTAGCCGGTTGGATGTGTGGTTGGCTTAGCTGCCACCATGGCTTGTGCCGGATGTAGAGCCATTAAAAGGATAGAAAAAACTAAAAGTTTGGTGATTTTTTTCATGACATACTCTGGATTATGGAGAAAAGAAGTGAGATTATCCCAAGTATAATGCCCAAGTAAGCCCTATTCTTATCGCCCTTACTTAGGGCGATTATTCCCAAAATAATGGAAGCCAACCCAAACAAAAATGCCAATCCGATTGCGGTATTAATGAAGAGCAGACTAAATAATCCTGTTATTAATGCTAGACTACCGAGTTTTACGTGGTGAGAGCCATCACTTTGTTTATAAATCTTTCTTTTTTTGCGATATTGTTTTTTGGGGGCGGTATAGACTTCAATACCACCTGAAAGCACAATTCGTTTAATGTCCATTTTGCTGAGGGAGACCAAAAGATTGTCGTTGGGGTCACATCGTCTATAGGTTACATCGCGGTCTGTCGTACGGAGTAGTTTTACTTGGAGACTATCGCCGGTTTGCAAATAAATAGTGGCACAATCCGTAGAGTCCAAGGCTCGAAACAATGACCGGTTTTTCTTTTGAAGTTTTTTGATTTTTCTTTTGAGCAACCAAAGCCCTATTCTTTTGGTTAGTTTGGGTCTGTGTGTTTCTTTTTTTTGCGTAAGTACTGCTTTAGAACCGGTGGAAGCAACCAACGCAAATGAGGAATGAGCTAATAAAATAGAAAAGGCAAGAAGTGATATTTTTATTATTTTTTTCATGAGATACCTCGTTTACTGAAATTTAGTTTCGGTTAAATAATTTCTGAAAAAACAATCCCCAGTTAGGTGTGAGTATAGTCCAGATGGCAATAAAGAAGCTGATTACTGACAATTTTTGGGTGTCCCCATTGGTGTTTATAATGCCTGATAAGCCGGCGGTTAGGGCAAAAATAGCGAAGAAGTAAAAGAGAAGGGGACTTACGAATAAAGAGAGCAAGGCCAAAATTGAAAATAGTAGAGATACAGCACCAATGCGTTTTTGTGCAGTCCTTCGCCTTAATCTACGTTTTATGAGATTCTTTTTTTTGAGAATAAAATCGTCTTGGTAAAGCGCAACTTGGTCATAAAGCATAATCGAAACGATATCACTTTTGCTGAGGGTTAAGACTTTTTGGGTGCCACACCGGACAAATTTTACGGAAGTATCGGTTACTTTTAGGAGCTTAGCTTTTAATTCTTCTCCGGTATTTAGTAGGATGGTGGCGCAATAGGTGGTATCAATCGAAGGGTTAATCTTTGGCCGGGGATTCTTTTTCTGCCATTTTTTAAGTTTTCTTTTGAGTACCCAAAGAGCAATTTTTTCTTTTAGTTTTAGTTTTCCGGCCGGCTGGGTGTCTGTAGGCTTGCGCAAAAAAGTGGTGATGGCCGGTGTCGTTTTGGGGGCTGGATGAGTGACTAATGCAAAAGCATCTTTTGATACAAAGAAAAGAGTAATCATGAAGCCTATACGGAGTATTTTTTTCATATATCTTAATTTTGAAGGCAAGATAGTGAAAATGGTGATTTGATTGCTTTTTTTTGGTAGATTTTTTTTTCGCAGATGTTTTTCCGCAGATGTTCGCAGATTTCTTTCTTGGAATCTCTCACTACTCACTACTCACTACTCACTACTCACCACTCACTACTCACCGCTCACTACTTTGTTTTCCCGCAGATTTAATCCCGCAGATATTCGCAGATTTAACTTCCCGCAGATGTTCGCAGATTTCTTTCTTGGAATCTCTCACTACTCACCACTCACTACTCACTACTCACTACTCACCACTCACTACTCACCACTCACTACTCACCACTCACTACTCACCACTCACCTTAATCACAGCTCCATCAATACCTATACTTCTTCCATTTTTTCCTTAGTTCCAGCCGGTTTTTTTCTTCAGCGGGATTTTTCCCGGGTTTGTAGAATTTGGTGGCGGCGATTTTTTCCGGAAGGAATTCGGCGACGACAAAATTACCGTCGTACTGGTGGGCATATTGGTAGCCTTTGCCGTATTCGAGCGATTTCATAAGTTTGGTGGGGGCATTCCGCAAGTGGAGTGGGATAGGTGCCAGCCCTTCTTTGCGGATGTGGGCAAGGGCGTCATCAATGGCTTGGTAAGCAGAATTGCTTTTGGGCGAATTGGCGAGATAGATGGCCGTTTCCGAAAGGATGATTCTGGCTTCGGGCATCCCGATTTGGTGGCAAGACTGAAAGCAGGCGTTGGCCAATAACAAGGCGTTGGGGTTGGCCAGTCCAATGTCTTCTGAAGCTACAATAATTAATCGGCGTGCAATAAATTTGATGTCTTCGCCCCCGTGTAGCATGGCTGCCAAATAGTATAAAGCCGCATTCGGGTCGCTCCCGCGGATGGATTTGATAAAAGCCGAAATAATGTCGTAGTGCTGCTCACCTGATTTGTCGTATTGGGTGATGTTTTCTTTGATGACAGTCTCTACCAATTGGTTGGTGATGAGGAGAGATTCTTGGTCTGTGATGGTGTTGGCTAGGATTTCCAGTACGTTATAGAGTTTGCGGGCATCGCCGCCGGAAATGCGGAGCATGGCATCGTATTCTTTGACTTTTATGTCCTTTACTTTTAAGAACTCGTCTTCGGCTAAAGCCTTGGTAATCAATCCAATAAGGTCATCCTTTTCAAGTGGTTTGAGCACGTACACTTGGGCGCGGGAGAGTAGGGCGTTATTGACTTCAAAGGATGGGTTTTCGGTGGTTGCTCCGATGAGTGTGACAGTTCCGTCTTCGACGGCTCCCAAGAGTGCATCTTGCTGAGACTTGCTAAAACGGTGGATTTCGTCAATAAATAAAATGGCATTGGGATGGTCAAAAAAACGTTGGCTTTTGATTTTTTTGATGGTCTCGCGGATGTCTTTGACGCCCGAGTTAATCGCAGATAATTTGAAAAAAGGACGTTTTACAGTTTGGGCAATGATAGAGGCTAAGGTGGTCTTTCCGACTCCCGGCGGCCCCCAAAGAATCATGGAAGGAATATTGTCGGCTTCGATGGCGTTTCTGAGTACCGCTCCCGATCCGGTTAAGCTGTCTTGCCCGACATAGTCATCGAGTTTGGTCGGGCGCATGCGTTCTGCTAATGGTCTCATTGGTTGCTTTCGTCGAAAAAAATGGTGGATTTGCAAAAGTACGGTTATTTTTACGTAACTGTTTAGGTGCTCCTATTTTAAGGTGAAAAATAGGCGTTTTTGTGTATGTTGAAGCTACAATTTTCGAAGCGTGGCTGGGCTACGTGAGAAAATTTTAGCAAAAACAGATGCAAAAAGGACATTTTTTGACCAAAATAGTGGGGGCCTAAACAGTTACATTTTTACTTATGTTTTGGGTCACAAAGGAGGTTGTTTATTTGTCGAAAAAAAGAATTATGTATTATCCGATTGCTTATTTGGTTGCGGTTATTGGTTTGATTTGGTGGCATCATTATCAGGATGATGAATCTAAAAGTCAATTTGGACGATTTTTGTTCTTGCTGGGTTTTGCCGGTTATTTGGGGACGTTGCTTTTAGCGGGGATGTCTATCGGTGAGAAGTTATTTACCGGATTTTGGGGGTTGTTGGTGTTGGCTTTGGTGAATTGGTTTTTTCAATTTTTACGACCCAAACATCGATTGTTTTGGTCGATAGTGGTTTTGATTGTGGCAGTGATTCAAGTCTTTGTGGTGAAGCTGCCGGCAGGCCTTTCGGAAAATACAGAGGCGATTGACTTTGAAGTGGATGAACATGGGGAATGGCTGGTTGAGCTGGACAGGAGGGAGGATTTGTCGCTGTTTAAGTTGCGATTAAAGGGCATCGGAGTGGTGAGACAAGCTTTTTTTCCGAAAGATGTCAATGCGACCGATTTGAACCATTTTTATGTGGTCGATGTGTTGGATGATGCTAACGCAGTCCAAGCCGGTCGGATAATTCGGGAAAGTCCCCGAGTAAAATGGGCTGAGTGGAATGAAAAAGTGGCCGTTTGGCCGAGTCAAAAAGTATCGGCTAATGTCGGAAGCGCTGCTGATGGTTTGGGCGTGAATGATCCGGAAGTATCAAAGCAATGGGCTATGAAAGCTTTAGATATGGGGGCTTTTTATGAGTTTTTGCGCAAGCAGCACCCCAAAGCTCGAAAAAAGGCGGTTTTAGCGATACTGGATACCGGAGTAGATGCCAAACATGAAGACTTGAAAGCCGGATTTGTTTCTACGGAAGGGCGTTCGGATAATGACCCCGTGGGACATGGCACCCACTGTGCCGGTATAGCCGGTGCGGTAACGAATAATGGGGTGGGGATTGCTTCTACAAGATTAGGGGATTCTTATTATTCGGTGACTTCCATCAAAGTGTTGAATGCCAATGGAATGGGGACACAGGAGACCATTATTGATGGAATACTCAAGGCTGCAGATGCCGGTGTCTCTGTGATTTCAATGTCTTTGGGCGGTCGAGCGGACAAGAGAAAGCAAAGAGCTTACGAGAAGGCAATTCAATATGCCAACAAAAAAGGAGCGATAGTCGTCGTTGCCGCCGGAAATGAAAACCGGAATGCCAAGACGGTGACGCCGGCCAATGTCAATGGTGTCATTACGGTGAGTGCCATTGATAGTAGCTTAACAAGGGCGCTGTTTTCTAATTCGGTAAAAGACCTAAAAATGGGGCTTGCCGCTCCGGGAGTGGGTATTTACTCGACGATACCGGGCCATCAGTACGCTTCTTTTAATGGGACATCCATGGCGACCCCGTTTGTCGCCGGGTTGGTGGCTATGATGAAATCCATCCGTCCCAAATTGACTACAGAAGAAGCCTATAAAATACTAGCCGAATCAGGAAAGTCCACTAGAAATCCAGAAACAACCGGAGTGCTGATTCAACCGGCTAAGGCTATGGAAGGGCTTCTAAGATAAAAGATTCTCATTGATTTGTAAGATTTGTGTTAGGTTATGAAAAAATATTATATTTTATTTCACTGATAATCAGTATGTTACGATTTAACTATGTCACTATATAAAAAAAAAGTGGATTTGTTTTGGTTTTTATTGTATCTTTGCACCATGTTCTTCTGAGGGAGAGTATCATAACCGCACCAACCCCATATTACCACTTTTTGTTTATAAATCTGATACATGATATCGACCCCTAATATGGCTTGATTTTTGTGGAAGATTTATGGAATTTACACTATTTTTGAAACACTGTAAAAGAAACCGCATGAGTCGTAAGAACCCTTCAAACAATGCTATGAGTCTATTTCGGGGAGAAGAAAGGAAAAGCTTAATTGAGATGATTTCATTTACCAGTTTAGTTTTTCTTGGAGTAGCTATTATGTTTTATGTTTTTGTTCTTAATCCGCCAAGCAGCGATGAACTAACAACGATTCCAGAATCGAATTCTTTTCAGTCAGAGACGGTCTCTCAAAAAAGCCATGAGGAATTACGGAAGGATTGGGTTAGTTTTACAGGAGAAATGGTAGCTTATCAGGATATTACCTTTGATTTGGAGATGTATGACTCCAATGCTAAGTATGACTTCCAGTTTGGTGATGGGGACGTTGAGCATTGTCATTCCCGTTCTATTACGCACTATTATACTAAGCCCGGCGAATATACAGTCACGGTGAAGGTGCAATATGAGCATAAAGAACCAAAGATATGGCATAAAAAAATCAAGATTAAACCGGGCTTACCGATAGATTCTACGGCTTATGACTAAATGATGGGAACGATATAACTGCCATCTTTTGGGTTAGAATGCTCAACGTATTGAATATGCGTTGAGCATTTTTTATGGGGCTTATACTTGTTTATGAGCCGTAAAAATGTATTCAAATTGTTATGTTCAATTATTTTTTTTTGTTTGAGTAATAGGGTTTATCTTCGCCCCCCAAATCAAAATTTAAGGCCTATGATGTCTCCCATTCAAGTTTATAAGTATATAGAGCGCCAACTTGCTATGGGGAATCATCAACGGGGTTTGAAGTTTATTGACTTGCTATTAAATGAAGATGATTGTAAAAAACGCTTAGAATTGTACCAAAAGAAAGCCTCCGTATTGGTGCTGTTGGGGCAAGAAACTCAAGCAGTTGCTGTTTTAGCGCAAGCCATAGAGGAGTTTCCGTCTTCGTTTGAACTTCGGTTTCAAAAATCTTTGACCTTGATGAATCAAGGACTTTATCTGAGCGCTCAGTCAGAGTTAGACTTATTGGATGCGCTTTATCCTAATCATCCGGATGTTTATTTAAGTCGGATAGAAATTGCGGAGTGGCAGGAGGCGTATCAAAAAGTAATAGAATTGAGTAGGCATATCTTGGTCTATACGGAGGAGAAATATGATTTTTTAATGGCTAAGAGCCGGGCTCATGTAAAGCTTGGGGAGTTTGACTTGGCTATTGAAGCTCTGTATCAAGCGGAGCAGGAGCCGGAGTTGACGTCCTTGTCTAAAGGCTTGATATACAGTGATTTAGGATATATCTATATGCTAAAATCTGACTATGAAGAAGCCCAAAAAATGCTGGAAATGGCCTTAGAATATGATGAATTGGATTCATTTGCCTATTGTAATTTGGGTTATGTGTTGGCTCAGAACGGACGGGAGCAGGAAGGCTTAGATTTCGTAAACGCAGCCATGGAGCTGGATGCCCAATACTCCTATGCGTTTAAGATTAGGGGTCAGATTTATCTTTTGATGAATAAGAATCGTTTGGCGCTGATGGATTTTAAGCTTGCGCAAAAAATGGGTTATGAAATTGATTTTGATGAGGAAGTTAATATTCTTTTGAAGGAATTGATGCAGCAGTTTAATTGAGCTGCGTTGTTTCTGTAGCGGGGGCTCAGTCGCATTATTTATGGGCATTCGTTTGGTGAATAGAAGGGCTGCGGTTGAAACGGCGGCCACAATGTTGTTGGTCAAAATCGTTGATAAAAAAAGAGCCGATTTTACATTGCTGTATAATCGGCTCCTTTCTAAAATCTCGGATAATCGGCTTAGTTACCTAGGCTTTTTACTTTTTTACCGGCATTTTCGACAGCATCGCCGGTTGCTTTCGCAGCGCCCTTGGCGGTTTCTTTTACGGCATTTCCGGCTTTTTTGGCCGCTTCACCGGTTGCATTAACGGCATCTTTGGCCATTTCGCCTGTTTTTTGGGCAGCACCTTTTACAGCATCGCCTGTGGCGTTGGCGGCGTCTTTAGCCATTTCTCCTGTTTTTTCGGCAGCACCTTTCACGGCATCGCCTGTAGCTGTGGCTGCTTTTTTAGCCGCATCACCTGTGGCGTCGGCAGCTTTCTTGGCTGCATTAGTTGTGGCTTCAGCCGCTTCTTTGGCTTTATCCGCCGCTTGCTTACAAGAAGTCATGGAGAAGAAAGCACCAAAGACAAGAATGGCAATTAGTAGTCTAAAGGAAGGTTTTTTCATTTTCTGTAGTTTTTTTTGAAAAAAAAAGTTGTTCTGGGGACAAAGGTATGAAAAAAAAGTATAAAATATCAGAAATTGTTATATTGTGACTTGGTAATTGCTTATTTTTCGCAGTTGTACTGCATTTAGGCGCAAGGAGAAGTTAAAAAATAGGGAATTGTTGGAAAAAACACTAACTTATTATTACCTTCGTATCATTGCGAACAGTCAATTTGATGAAAATGAATAGTAGAATACCAAAATGGATGGTGGTGGGATTGATACTAATAGGTATCTTCTTTCTCCAAGACGCCATCGCTCAATGTCCTATGTGTAAAATAGCCGCCGAATCCAATATGGAAAATGGGGGAGAATCCGGTCGCGGATTGAATCATGGTATTCTTTATATGTTTGCGGCTCCTTATCTTATCGTTGGATTTATTGCTTTTATGTGGTGGAAGAATAAGAAGCATTTTGATCAGGATGATTCTATTGACTTGCTGGATGAATAGGCGTTGTTGAGTCCTTTTGGCAGAGTGGGCTTTTCGGCGCAAGCTCATTGTGATTTGTTTGTAACTGTTTAGCTACCCGCTAATTTTTGCTAGAAAATGCCCTTTTTGCATCTTAGCCGTAATACAGAAACCTGAGCCCCATCGGGGCGATATCTTTGTAAGACTAAAATAGTAGGGATATAGCTCTGTAGGAGCGACACCACGCTGCACTAGGGCACTGTAGCCAAATATAATTTTGGGAAGCCAAGAGCAAACCACTAGGTACGACTTATCGGAGCAGCATCCTAGTTCAAACGATAAATTTTTCCAGTTCCTTATAGACTAAGTCCACCGGAAGCCCCATGACATTGAGATAAGAACCGTTGATATTAGAGATTTTGCAATGGCCAATCCATTCTTGGATACCATAAGCTCCGGCTTTGTCGTAAGGATTATAATGGTCAATGTAGTAGTCAATTTCAGTAGGAGAAAGTGGCTCCATTGTGACATCCGTGTATCCGCTAAAGGATATTTTTTTGGCCTTTGTACGTAGGGTAACCCCCGTAATGACTTGGTGTGTTTTTCCCGAAAGGGTCTGCAATATCCGAACGGCATCGGCTCGATCTTTGGGCTTTTCAAAAATTTGATGCCCCAAAAGTACAATACTGTCTGCTGCTAGGATGATTTCATCGGGTTGGATTAAAGGCAATGCCGCTTGGGCTTTTAGGTCGGATAGGTATTCCGGCACCATTGTGGGCGCCAAGTCTTTCGGATATATTTCTTCGATATTCGGAAGTACCACTCGAAACCGAAACCCGGCTTCACGAAGTAATTGTTGGCGCCTAGGAGATTTAGAGGCTAAGGCAATGGGAAGGGACATGATTTGCATGAAGGTTGGATTTTTGCACAAGGTAGAAAAATAAATGGTCTAGTGACTTGTCAGGATTAAAATATTGAAAATAGGTGCCGTTTTTGGCACTTGAATTTCGTTAAAGATACTCGTCGTAGCGATGGTTTTGCCTTTGCTTTTTTCTCGTTTTGACTCACAATATGCTCCCATCTAACCTGATATTCAACGTTGGCAAACCATTAATTGATAAACTTTTGCAAAAAAAGGGAAGAAAACTGAATTTTGTGCTAAAAAATGTTACCTTTGCAGGCTCAAAAAAATACGATATGAGATCCAAGTTATCTGAGTTCAAATTTGATCTTCCAAAAGATTTAATCGCCCAATACCCATCCAAAGAAAGAGATGAGTCCAGATTAATGGTGGTGCATCGGGATACCGGCAAGATTGAGCACAAGGTCTTTAAAGATGTCCTTGATTATTTTGAAGAAGAAGATACCTTAATATTTAACAATACAAAGGTATTTCCCGCAAGGCTTTACGGGATAAAGGAAAAAACGAGTGCGAAGATTGAAGTTTTTCTTCTTCGGGAACTGAATTCGGAAAGTAAACTTTGGGATGTTATGGTGGATCCTGCTCGAAAAATTCGGGTAGGCAATAAGCTCATTTTTTCTACTCCTAGTAGCGATATAGAGTTGATGGCCGAAGTCATGGACAATACGACTTCCAGAGGCCGGACGCTGCGCTTTTTTTATGAAGGGGATGATGAAATTCCTTTCATGGATATCGTCAACAAAATAGGAAAAACACCACTTCCTAAGTATATTAACCGTGAGGTGGAAGATTTTGATCGGGAAAGATACCAGACTGTTTATGCCAAAGAAGTGGGGGCGGTGGCTGCGCCCACAGCAGGCCTGCATTTTAGTCCACAGTTGCTTAAACGATTGGAAATCAATGGAGTAGATTTGACGGAAGTGACTTTGCATGTGGGCATGGGCACCTTCCGGAATATTGAAGTAGAGGATTTGTCCAAACATAAAATGGAAGCTGAATATTTCAAGATTGGAGAAGACACCGTCGAAAAGGTGAATAACTCCATG
The DNA here is from genome assembly GCA_027009605.1 of Saprospiraceae bacterium. GTDB lineage: Bacteria > Bacteroidota > Bacteroidia > Chitinophagales > Saprospiraceae > HyVt-613. The sequence goes on along the minus strand of JALVCY010000318.1, from coordinate 968 downwards.
GAGAAAGAGAAAAAGATTTGTGCTGTCGGAACGACCGTTATGAGATCTTTGGAATCGGCGGTGTCGGCTCAAAGAACTTTAAATCCGGCTGAAGGTTGGACCAACAAATTCATCTTCCCGCCTTATGAGTTTAAGATTGCCAATTCTATCATCACCAATTTTCATCTACCGCAATCCAGTCTGTTTATCATGATTTCGGCCTTTGCAGGCAAAGAATTTATGAAAGAAGTCTATCAGGAAGCGATAAAAGAGAAGTATAAGTTCTACAGTTATGGGGATGCCATGTTGATTTTGTAAGCGAAATGTGGGTATTTAGTTAATAGTTGCCGGTTTTGAGTCGGTAGATGTGTGATATCACTGCGTTAATGCACATTTTTTTTACTAAATGACTTGCTTTTCTTGTTTCTTTTTCCTTACTTTTGCACGCCTGAGAGAAACTGCTTTAATAGCAACGGTATCAGCAAATTAGATGGTGTGCTTTTTGTATAGTACTATCTAGTTTGTAATTAATTTTTTAACTGTTAATTCACAGTAATGATTTGGACTTTAGAACTTATTAACCATTTGGAAGATGCACCTTTCCCTGCAACAAAGGATGAATTGATTGATTTTGCATACAGAAATGGTGTACCCGAAATTGTCATCCAGAATCTTCAAGAAATTGAAGAGGAGGGAGAGATGATTGAAGATATAGAATCGCTTTGGCCGGATTATCCGCGCAAGGATGATTTTTTGTTTAATGAGGACGAGTATTGAACCAAATGAAGACTAGAAAATTCTAGTATTTGTTTTCTTAAACACGAATGGCTGTCTCCTTTGGGGATGGCCTTTTTTGTTGGCACCAATTCTCGTTACCTAGGGTCTGCTGATTTTCTCAGCAATTTCCTATTTGTAAATCCATTGACGTCGCAGCCTAACCACTAAGGTCACGTAGAAAACACTAAGACTGCACTAAGACGTCTTAGTGC
>JALVCY010000317.1 GCA_027009605.1 Saprospiraceae bacterium | reverse complement strand
TAGGGCATCAAAATAGGCTGTAATTCCCTTAAAATAGGCACATCCGTCCCAGAGCACCTTTTTTTCTTCATTCGTCAAATCTTCGTAAGGACGATGTATCGGAAAGTCTATTTGTTCTGCATTATCTAATATTTTTTGCAGCCATTTTTTGCCTTTGACACCCCGCCAAGGCGCAATCGCTCCTTCATAAATAGACAATGTCCTGTCGGGAAAAACCTTGCTCTCGGAGATACCGATTACTTGCCCATAGCCTTCACAAACCGGACAAGCCCCAAACGGATTATTGTAGTTGAATAATTGGACAGAAGGGGTGGGAAATTCAATCCCATCCAACTCCAGCCGATTATTAAAAAGTTTTTCTTGCTGACCGATGACATCAACAATACAATGTCCTTCACTTTCGTAAAAAGCGGTTTGTACGGAGTCTGCAATACGTTTTAGATGGTCTTCATCCGCATTATCTACGGCAAATCGGTCGATTAAAATACGCATTCCCTTGCGGGCAAAATCACTTGCCGGTTTATCGAATTTTATCTTTTTATCTTCTAAAAAGTCTTCGATATGGTGCAATTCTCCTTTCCACTGCAAACGGGTATATCCTTTTTGAATATGTAATTCCAATTCTTTTTGGAGTGTACGGTCTTCATATTTTTGGTGCAAGCCGATAAAAAGCTGGACTTTAGTCCCATCCTTCAAAGATGTGATAAAATCAACCACATCAGTCACGCTATGCCTTTTCACTTCTTTACCCGAAATGGGCGAAATTATTTTCCCGATACGGGCATAAAGCAAACGCAGATAATCATAAATCTCCGTCATAGAACCGACTGTCGAGCGGTTATTTCCGGTAGTGACTTTTTGTTCGATGGCGATGGCCGGGCAAATACCTTTGATGTATTCGACTTCCGGTTTTTTCATCCGCATCAAGAACTGACGTGCATAAGAAGAAAGACTTTCGACATAACGTCTTTGGCCTTCTGCAAAAAGGGTGTCCATCGTGATGGTGGATTTGCCTGAGCCGGAAACACCGGTGACCACGACCAATTGATCTTTGGGGATGGTCAAGCTGATATTTTGCAGATTATTTCCATTAGCCCCTTTGATGTAGATGTTGTTTTGGATATCTAATACCGGTGGCTGCTCTTTTTTCTTTTGGCTCATGGAGCTTTTTTTGAAGACATTATTCTTTATCCGCCTTTGCTTTTTGATGACCGACTCGCATGAGCATACTGGTCTCAAAGACCGTAAAGATGGCATAATTCAGTAAAAAGGGTAGAACAAACCAATTGGATTCAGGTTGTGTAAACTTAACAAATACAACTATAAAAGCCACCGACAAAGCAATCTTAAAGCCGGATAAAACCTGAACGATACCAATGTATAGCCCCTTATTCGGGTGATTGGTGGTCATAATGGCCACGATGTATTGTATGAGCGTATAGCCCAAGAAGAAAACCAAAGAGCCAAAAATAATTTTTTGAAAAGGAGCTTCTTGGGGCAACTGTGACAGTCCATAGTTGACTACAAAGGCGATGAAAGAGGTGATGAAAAGGCCTTTGATAAAAGATTTATGACTCATTTTTTATCCAAGTCTTTGATTAGTTTAAAGATTACACCGACCAAGGCCAACAGCACCAAAGCGGCCGTAATCAATGGACGCTCGGTCTCAAACTTTTTGTCCAACCATTGACCACCTAGAGCCGCCACAAACAAAATACCAAACATTTCGGTGGCTAAACCCATGTACCGCCCATAGAATTTGATGCTATCTTTCAGATTCTTCTTGTCTTTCATGAACGTCCTACCCGTAGGATGATTAGTTTAGGACTTTCTCCTTGGGTACAGAAGGAATAGATTGACCGCCCTTGGTCATCTTACAAACAACATTAAACACCGCTCCGGGCTGCACAACCAAAGTGGCCGTATAGACATCTCCGGAGATAACGGCGTTTTCTTTCACAGCTAAAGAATCTGCAACTCTTAATTCGCCTGTAAATTGACCTTCGATAACAGCACTCTGACACTTGATGGTGCCTTCCACACTACCGGTAGGGCCGATAATGACTTTAGATGTACAATTCAGCGTCCCTTTGATGGTGCCATCGACTCTAAAATCACTGTCTGCATTGATGGTACCTTCCAAATTGGTCTGATGGACTAAACTGTTTAAGCCGCCTGCATTTTTCGGTGTATTCGTTAATTTCTTGGCTTGCGGCGCTTGCTTTTTCTTCTTGCTTCCAAACATGGCTGATATTTTTTGCTAAGGTACAAAAAAAGTAGATAACTACTCCGCATGAATGCTTTTGAGATAAAAAATAGCTCATTTTTAGCCCAAACAATTCGCAATGAGTAATTACAAAAGTAGTATTTTTCCGAAAGGTCTCAAAAAAAATCTCCTTTTACATACAGACCCAACCTACTTTTTGGATTGGGGCGGCAATACATAGCAAACAGCCTATTGAATGAAAAATTGCGAAAAGCCGTATATAAGTGAATTTTTTATGGCGCATGGCTTTAGGCCAAGATGACAAATTGGCTTACAAAAAAAGCGCTATCACATTTATGCAATAGCGCTTTTTTCGACGACGTATCGTACTTAGAAGTGTGGGCAATAAACCCCGCGACGTTCCGGGCCACAAATTTTGTAAGCCAAAGAGAACTCAAAGGCTCCATTACTATTGGTAGCCGTTTTCAAAGCGGAAGTATTGATATCATAACTAAAACCAATTGAAAACTGATCATAATCAAATCGTGTAGTCAGAATCAAAGCATCCATGTGTGTTTTCTTTTCCAGCTTATTGGCGATTCTAGCCCAAATACCAAACTGTACGGCTTGATAAAAGAACTTATTGTCCCCAAGAATAAACTTGACATTGGTACCACTATTAATTTCCATACTAGGCCCTTGGAAGAAAGCGACTGCTTTGGGCCCTAACCCAATACGCTCTGACATCATAAACTCACCTCCCAAGTGTGCAGAAATCTTAGAATACAACGGTACTGAAGACTCATCATTAAATGAGACATTTGCCCTATTCACGTGGCTATAAGAACCCCCAATGTGGAAGTTACTCATCTCGTCAAAGACAGAAAACCACATAATTCCGGCTCCGGCATCCAAGAATCCAAATTGGTCTCGCCCCCAATTTTCATAGCTTGCAGCCGTAGGGTCAAAGCCTCCGTTACCGTCGTGCTGTGTACCCCAGAGTGCTTTTTGGAAATCTACACTTCTTTGAGCATACCCGACTTCTGCCCCTACCACAAAGTAGTGTGCTTTTTTTCTGTATCCGCCCATTTTTTTACTGTAAGAACCGGACAGCTTGGCTTGCATGGTGCCAAATTTTAAGGAACCGGCTTGGTCTCTCCACATCGTAATTCCGGCGCCGAAATAATCACTCCGTCCTACGGGAATTTTTTGATCATAAGAAACCGAGAAGGTAGAAAAAGCCTTGCTACGCAGGATGCTGCCCCATTGGTTTCTATAATTACCGCTGATACGGCCGTTACAATTCATCACACCTGTCATGGCAGGGTTCAAATTAAGGGGAGAGAGATAAAATTGAGAGAAGTGAATATCCTGCGCTTGAGCACTTAGGCCAAAGGCCAACAGAACAACCAATAAACCAATTTTTTTTGTTAATTTAGCTATCATCATCTTTTGTTAGTTGAGCGGTTTGTAATCGTTATGATACGTCCAAAAGGGATTTTGTTGCTTGGAAAAACGACTAAAACACAGTTTTGTTTGTTTAATTATCCGAGCATTTGCTTTTCCGAAGTGGCTAAGATAATCATTTTTTTTTATTTTGACTGTTAAAATGATAAAATGCGGTTCTAAAAGTCTGAATTTAACCAAACACAGCCATACTTAGAAACCAAAATATTATCCAACCTGTCTGCTTCCTTCAAATGTTCTTCGATATAAGTCCGAGCAGTCTCTTGCGAGAAATACTTGTCATAGGCAGTCCAACTGAGCATGATGGCGTCATCTTTCACTGCTAAACGAATTTTACCGGGCTCATTATTTTGCAAAAGCAAAAAAATCAATAATTTATTGGAAGGGTCTTTTGGAAGGGAGCATAACACGGCATCGCCAAAGATAAATCCACTCTCTTTGTCATAGGCTATCGTTATATGAGCGCTACCGTTCTTTAGTTTCCACAAATTTGATGCCACATAACAATCTTCTTGTGGATATCCCAATTCAGAAAGAATCTGGCTAATCACATTCACGATTCCTGTTATTTTCTTCATATTGGTTTTTTCTTATTTGCGCGTAAAATTTATCTCGGCAATCATCTCTAAATAGGTTTTACAAAAATTCGCTTCAGACTTAAAGCTCAACATAAAAACAGGAGCTGTCAAATAGGGAAATTCTTTATCATAGCCACGGATGACTTTTTTAACTTCCTTCTTTATTGGTGTGGGCAATAGACGCTGATCACGAAATACAACATCGACGTAGCCCAAATCCTTAAAGAAGTGATCTTCACGAATCCGATAGTACAACAAAAACAAGGCCTTGCAAGGGGGTGGAACAATGAAATTAAACAATAGATAACCCACAATAAAATCAACTATCGCAACGGCATAATCCATATACTCGTTTTCCAAATACCAATCCATGGTCGGAAGCTCAGAATATATGGTATCCCGAATTTGGGCAGATTGAATGACCGGATTAAACCCAAAAGTAGCATGTGTCCGGTACAACTCTTTCAACACTTCGTCCTTGGGTAGTAGAAGAATTTCTTCCACAATGGCTTCTATTCTTTGATTATCCTTTACCGGGTCATTCGTTTGGCTTGAGAAAGCCATGGCATCCATCTTTTCAAATTGATCCATCAAGTAGCCTTGCGGCCGAACCAAAAAATCTAATTTATACACTGCTGCCAACAACAAATAGCGATAAGCGCTGGGATACCTAGTGACATCTATTGCACCTTCGGCTTTGGCCACTATTACCTTTCGGAAAACAGATTGGATATAATCAAAATAAACATCTTGTACATGCTCCGCAATGGGCTCATGCAATGCTTGATAAAACGGCCCTTCCAATCCATATTTGCTAAAAATCAAATCATCCTTTTTATCTGCGGCCAAGGCTAACTCTCGAAGGACATAGTACAATTTATATGGAGACGTTGTTTTGGCCGGAAGGTCAGCGATAAGCACTAAATCCTTTTCACCTTTTGGGGTGGCCGCTAAAGCAAATTTGCAAAACTTGAGATTATAGTTTTCTTGTAAAAGCTCAAGTAATAGGGCAGAAGGGAATTCGGACTTAGTCGCTAAAGTCGCCTGACAATGGATGGTTTGGGCATTGATACTACCTATAATTTTCTTGGAACCTTGTATCATCTCAAAGTCCATAACGCCATGAATCTGGCTCACCTTGATATTATTCTCTTTTTCATTGGACAAATACTTAAAAAAGAGCTGAAAAGCCGAGAATCGCTTCCCCTTGTCAAACAGAACTAGCGATTCTTCCCAAAAAAGATATTTTTCTGCCGGCTTAAACGCATCACTAAACCGCCCAAAATTTCGTATTTTGAACTCCGATTGCGTCTTTTTATCCTTTCTCCGAAATGAGCCAAACCAATTCATTTGCTTTTTTCTTGTTGCAGCAAATATACATAGAACGAATGGGTTCAAACGAATAAGTTGCTATTTTTATAGTGGACATTTTCTTAAGTTGAGTAGTGAGTGGTGAGTAGTGAGTGGTGAGTAGTGAGTGGTGAGTAGTGAGTGGTGAGTAGTGAGTGGTGAGTGGTGAGTAGTGAGTAGTGAGTAGTGAGTTCGTTGAAGCTTTTCAAGAAAGAAAAAATCTGCGAATATCTGCGGGATTAAATCTGCGAATATCTGCGGGAAAGAATCTGCAAAAATCAGCGCAAGTCAGGGCGAAAAAGAAGTCTCAAGCTTTAACCAAAGGCTAGCTTGGTAAAAGCAACGAAGTCAGTCCCCAATATTCTAAAGCGGCTTAGAGATTCCCAACAGACGAATGATAGATGACAGCCGTCAAAACTTGTCCAACTGCATGGATGGTCTTTTTATCGATTGCCGTAATATCATCATGCTGAGTGTGCCAGTGCGTCGGAAAGAGCCCATTTCGACGATTGATTATATCCATCATCGGAATTCCGGCAATCTTATTCACAAAGAGATGGTCGTCTATCAAAGCACTGGAGCTAATATTTTGAAAATACTGTTTGTACCCCATCGCTCTAGCAAGACTCCACACCTTAGTCACGTAGGGGCCGGCATAGACTTGAGAGACTTTATCTTGGGCAAAATAAGCATCCTTTCCCCCCACCATATCTAATAAAATACCAAACTCCGGCTTATAATCGGGGTCGGGAAGGTTTTGAGCCCAATATTGCGCCCCTTGACACCAAGTACTGGTAACCCCATCTTCTTCTTGGTCTGTCGCTCCTTGGTCTTCGACATCAAAAAGAACAAAATCGACTCCAATATCGGCCGGAGAGTCCCGCAATACTTGCGCAATAGCCATAAGGATGCCGACACCACTGGCACCGTCATCGGCTCCCATGACCGGCTTATCTTTTACTTTTTCATCCTGGTCTGAGATATAACGGCTGTCCCAGTGAGAAGCCAACACTAAGCGGTGACTTTGTTCCGGCTTGTAGGAGGCAATAATATTAGTCCCGGTATATTTTTCACCCAAGGGGCTGGAAGCATCAAAATCTTGCTCTGTCACTTTTAAACCTAGACCCTTAAAGTAATTAACCAACCATATTTTGGTTTTTTCATGTGCAGGTGTACCGGGCACTCTTGGTCCAAAGGCCAATTGCCCCTTGATATTTTTATAAGCTAGCTCCGTATCAAAAGAAGGAATTTTTATGGGTTTCTTGGGTTTGGGCTGGGACGTCGTTGTTTGGGGAGTCACCGGGGGTTTGGGCTTAGGATCTGTCTTACAGGATGAAAAAACAACCAAACCTGCCAATAAGGCTATCAAAATCTTTCTAGTCGAGCGCATAATCAAACAATTTAGGGTCAGCACTGGCAAAACGAATAAAGTAAACTAAAATTACTTCCACACAAAGGTATTAATTATTTGGACAGCATCATCTTTTAAAAATTGATAAATAGGCGCCAACGAATCCGGATCAATCTGAGTATTGAGATAAAGTGACCCCCGAATAAAATGCTTGTCTTCGTCGGTTAGATAAAACTCTAAAGGCGTCGCTGCAGGCCCTGAAATATCAAAGAGCTTGCCTATAAATTGACCTTCTTTCTTAACCGGAATCTCCTCGATAAAGTTAGCCTTTTGGGTATGCTCATTCGCCATTCGATAGACATCCGTTAATAACTTATCATAATACTCCTGATTCGGTATCGGATAATAAGTTAAGTGAATTTTGGCATCAAAATCCGAAAAATACATATCATACCAGCAATCATTAGGCACCGGCTTACCCATAAACTCCGTATTTCGAATCATTTTGGCGTAAGCCGGATAATCAAATTCATAAGGACAACCGGCTTCCGCAAAATGCTGTTTTTCTCTTTTGGGATAATTCACCTTGGGATAGGCATGCGGCTTAGGGACAAAAGCAGTATCATCATTTCCACATCCCCAAAGAAGGAGCAACACAAAAAAAGGAAGGATTTTTTTTAACATTTTAATATTTTTTAGGGGATTGGTTCGCTTAGTCTGCGTCAAGCCTAATGTCTAACGCTCTGAAGGCACATTTTCATCTCCGTTTGGCAAAATAATTCGGATTTCACCGATTCGCCTTTTCCCCATCGTTAAGACCTTAAACTTAAAGCCCTTGATTTCGATTTCGGTTCCTTTTTTAGGAAAATCTTTTAGGTCTTCCAATATCATACCCGCCAAAGAATCTGCTTCATCCCGCACATCATCAAAAAAGTCCCCGTCAATATGAATCACTTTACAAAAATCACTAATCAATGTCTTGCCATCAAATACATAAGTATGGTCATTGACTCTTTTGTACTCTATTTCATCGTCATCATCAAATTCGTCTTTGATTTCTCCGACGACTTCTTCCATAATATCTTCTAAGGTAATAAGCCCATCCGTAGCGCCATACTCATCAATAACAATGGCCATGTGTATCCGTTCCTCCTTAAATTCTTTAAGCAAGTCACTGATAAGCTTAGAATCGGGCACATACTTCACCTCTGTACGCACAAGTTTTTGCCACTCAAAATCACCTTTTTCATGAAAATGACCAATCAAATCCTTCACATAAAAAATACCCTTTATATTATCCAACTCCCCTTCATAAACCGGCAGTCTTGAAAACCCGGTTTCTTTGATGATACCCAAAAGCTCATCAAAGCTCATTTCCACATCGACCGCTTTAATCTCAATACGCGGTTGCATGATTTCATTGACCGTCACATCTCCAAACTTAACAATACTTTTTAGGATGCCGATTTCATCTTTCGTAGAATTAGACGCATTTGTCGTTAAATCAATGGCTTTGTCGATTTCTTCTTTGGTCATGTTATCGTGTGACGATTTATCCGATAATTTTCTTTCGATAAAAGCCCCCAAACCGACAAGGCCGGCAGAAAGAGGGTGTAGAAACTTATCCAAAAAAGCCAAAAATGGGGTCATCCTACGAGAAAACTGCTTATAATCAGCATAAGCCAACACCTTTGGCATGACTTCACCCATCAAAACCAAAAGAAAAGTAACCCCAACCACGGTAATCGCAAAATTAATCCCTTCCGCTACCGGCACAACGCCCATTTGAAGGTGTAACTTTTCAATTAGACCGGACGCCCACCCCTCTGTCAAAGTGCTCGGCAATACCTGTCGAATAAATATTTCCGAAAGAACAACAATGGTGATATTTACAAAATTATTGGTAATTAGAATGGTCGCCAACAAGGTTCTAGGAGCCTTAATAAGTTTATATAGCTTCTTACTTCTAGGGTCGTCTGCCTGCTCTAACTCACCGATATCAGATGGATTATAAGAAAAAAAAGCAATTTCCGAACCGGAAATCATCGCAGAAAGAAGTATCAACACGACCAAAGCTAGGATACTAAGCATAACAAAGGTATCCGGCTGTATCGCTAGAAAAAAATGACTAAAGCTCTGAAAAGGTTCAGGATCCAAGTCCGTTCTGGTTCGTTAAAAAATTACTGCCACTAATTATTAAAATGGTAAATCATCATCTGCGGCAGCAGTTGCATCATTTGACGTAGATTCGGTGTCAGTTGTTGCTTTTTGTGCAGAAATATCTGCCGGCTCCTGTGAAGGAAATGGTGCGCCGGAGCCACCACCTTCCCGGCGGTCTAGTGGTTGAAGGATTCTTCCTACCACTTCGGTAGTATAATGATCCTTCCCTTCCGCATCCTGCCATTTTCTGGTGGTTAGTTTCCCTTCAATGTAAACCAAACTCCCCTTTTTTAGGGATCGCTCTGCTTTTTCCGCAAGGTATCTCCAAACAACGACATTATGCCATTCGGTCATGGTCTGCCAATCCCCATTTTTATCCTTGTAGTTTTCATTGGTAGCTAAAGAAAATTTGGCGACAGCCGATCCGTTTTCCAAGTGTCTTACCTCAGGGTCTTTGCCCAAATGGCCGACTAGAATTACTTTATTAATCATTTCTGTTTAGATTTAGCTACAAAAGTAAGGATTCTATTGGATATTGTTGTAATATTTTTGTTTTTTTTAGACTTATGGCACAAGCCAAGAGAATTACTAAAACGGGCAGGCTCATTTTGTGACCTGCCCATTCTTTGTTTGTGAGCCTTCAGCCCCAAAAAAAAATCTTAAAACTTCACGCCCAAAGTTAAGGCAATAGTACTTCTTTGGGTCTTTAAAACCGCTCCATTAGGCTTCATAAAATCACCATCGTAAGGACTATAGCCTTCTGTGGATTGGTTTAGGCGGTAAGCCAAATCTACAAAAAAGTCATCTTTGCGATATCCAAGACCTGCACTATAAATCATTTTATAGGTATCATCATTGATGATTGGAGAGCCATACAGACCAAGACCCGCTCTAAACCGAAACGCATCCATGGCATATTCTCCACCAACCCGAAAGTTAAAAGCTTGTCGGTAATTTTTTTTGATGGCCTTATTGTTTTCTTTTTCCAATTCTTGTGTCTCCGGAGTCTTTAAGTCACTGGTCAAGTTAAATCTACCCGTCGTGTAATCCACCAACTCAACATCCGCACTAATAAAACCCTTTCTAGCTATGATAGCCCCCAAACTGCCCACCGCACGCCAAGGAGTAACCACTTTGTACTCAAAGACTCCTTGTTCTGAGTTTTTCTCATTCGCAGACGGTCCGTTGGCATCGGTGTATTCATAATTGAAGGTATTAGAAAAACTATCATTTAAATTCAACCAAGTCGGCGAATGAATAGCTAAACCGGCTCGGACGGCTTGATTAATTTGATATATCATACCGAGTTTTAGATTAAACCCGGCGCCGGTGGTCTTCACACTCTCATCAAATTTTAGCCTATCGAAGTACAGGATAGAAGAATCTTTATCTATTTCTTCGTAAGATTTTTCCTTCTGCAAGCTAAGAACCGGAATCCCAATAGAGAGCCCTATAGACAGCCTGTCTTCATAATTTCCCGCAAGGGCTACTGTAATCTCCCCCATATTGCCCCTTTCGGAAAAATCTTGAGCATGGTAAAAAGAATCCACGACTCCATCAAAGTCAGATTCATAGTGCTTGTCTCCATCATCGTCATAAATCCCCAACGCATCATAGGCCAATCCGGCACCAAAACCATCCAACTCATCCAACCCCAATCCATTCGCTTCCGCTGCAAATTTTTGAATAATGGAACCCGTTGCAGACCCTTCAAAAAAAGCATTTCTATTGTAAGATAATTGACGATTATAGCCCACGGAAAAATTCATGGTTTTCCATTTTATATTCTCCGGCCGGCTGGTAAAGACCATTCCGACACTAGGCAACTGCATCAAGGACTTCGTGGTATTCGTTGTATTCGTGCCAAAAGTAGCATCCGTGCTTATATTATCCAGCCCAATGGTAATATTCATTTCAGAACGTCTATAACGAGCCAGTCCGGCCGGATTTTGTGTAATAGCCCCCATATCCGCACCCAACGCACTGAGACCGGCGCCCACTCCCACCGTTCGGGCAGACCCATTCGCTTCGGTCGTAGCATATTGTAAAATCTCAGAGTAGTGCTGCCCAAAAGCCCACTGAAAAGAACATAAAAAGGCAAGAACAAGGAGATAGGATTGATGGTTTCGATATTTCATAATTGAAAGAGTTTGAGTCGAAAAAAGCTTGTGGCTGGGCAGATGTCATGGCACAAGTATAAGGTGCAGTCCTGACCAACTACAAAAAAAGAATGTGTATCCAAAGGGTAAAGCTAGAAAAAATCCGGTGATTGATAAGATTCAATCACCGGATTTTTAGAATTTAATGTCTGCTGCGACTGCGGCTGCTCCGGCTAGATGAGCTAGATGATGAACTAGAACTTCTTGTTGAAGAACTTCTGCTCGGACTAGCACTTCTTGTTGAAGAGCTTCTAGTTCTCCTGGATGGTCTGTTATAAGAAGGGCGACTAGAAGGAGTCGAACGCGTAGGGCGAGATGCTCTTCTCGTCGGCCGGCTCCTGCGTTGTGGCCGGGATGTCTCCGTAGCCCGATGAGTCGCACGAGTCTGTCTCCGAGTTCGTTTAGCTCGTTTTGGGGGTGCTTGACTAGGCGTCTCATCATAAGATCGGCGATGCTTTCTTGTCGGACGAGAAATCGGGCGTCTGGCCGGTTTAGATGGTATGCTCGGCTCTAAATTTCGTGTAGATTTTCTAGTTGCTTTCCGAGTAGGTACTGTTTTAGGCTCTTGACGGCTAGGCACTTTGTCCCCAAAATCTCTTCTTGTATTTTTTCGCGTGGTCGGTCTTCGAGCATCGTTTGACTTCGGCACTCTAG
>JALVCY010000316.1 GCA_027009605.1 Saprospiraceae bacterium | reverse complement strand
CACCGGCAAGTAGTGATCCAGCATTTTAATGGTATTGTAGGAGTCCCAATACATCCCGCCATTGATGGCACAAGACCCAAATCCAATCACATACTTCGGCGTTTGCATCTGCTCATAGACACGGATAACTCGCTTTAATGTTTTTACCGTAAGGTAGCCGGTAATCATCAAAACATCCGCTTGCCTAGGCGTAGCCGCTCCCCGGACACCCAGCCGCTCGGCATCATATCTGGAAGTCATTGTTGCCGGAATCTCAATCGCCCCACAACCCGTTCCATAAGCCAAAATCCATAGCGAATGCCGCCGGGCATAGGCCTGAATAATGTCCACTACTTTTTGAGATTTTTTATCATTCTGCATAAGTCAATTTTTAATAGTACGCTCAATTTTAAGTACTAAAAACAGCGTAGGCCAAAGCCATCGCACCAAAAAAAGTCGGCCAGCCCCAAAACCAGCGCACGGCTTGCTCGGTTCTATATCTTGGATTCACTACTCCGTAAAGAACAGGAATCATGTAAAGCAAAAACGTTTTGATGAGCAACTCCACCAAATTACCGGCTCCACCAAAAAACAAGTCCACAAACAAAGTCAACTTCACAAAGGCAAAAACCGAATGAGATGACATCATCGTAAATAAGTATTTGCCCCCATTTTCGGAAGCAGGGCCCGATGCCAATTCGGCAGGTGCACCCACGATATTAAACGGGGCATATCTAAACATACCCAAAGCCGCTAAAATCGCAGCAATAAAGGCAAAGGGAGATGCGAATACATTCCATGTGCCGGATTGGATTTGGACATCCATCAAGCCGGTAATCGAAGTAGTATGAAATTGAATCATCAAAGCCACTAAAGCCATGACCCAAGGGATTTCATAGCCTACCATTTGTGCCAATCCCCGTGTCACACCGATGGCGGAGTTGGGGTTTCCGGTTTGTCCGGCTCCCAAGGCCATACCCAAAGAACCAAAGACCATCATGTAAAGTAAAAAGATTAAATCTCCGTGAAAGTTAAGATTGGGAAACCATCCGCCATTGCGGAGTACCGGAATAAACATCAAAGAAACGACGGACGAAACCATCAAAAAAGCAGGCCCCATATAGTGCATAGCCCCATGATGCACCGCCGATGTCTTCGAGAATAATTTGAAGGCATCAATAAAATTTTGGTAAATCGGCGGGCCATAGCGATTTTGGATTCTGGCTATGATTTTTCGCCTGGTTCCACCAAATATCATCCCCACGACGAAGGCCAATAGAAAGGTGAGTATGCCGCCAAATATGTATTGTAGAATCTCCATTTCTCCTTTTTTATTGTCCAAACAAATTGCCATTCAGCAACAATAAAACGATTAGAAAAATTACGGCGTACAGCGCATAAGTTTGCCCGTTACCGGAATATATTTTTCTTGTAAAATTAAAAATAGCTTCCATGCCGGCACCAAATTCTCGATAGTACCAATCAATCTCTTTTTTCATCATGGGCTCCACCGCTCTCAAGAAAGGCTGGAAGAAGTTTTCTTTAAAGGTCAGATTCTCATGAGCCAGCGGAATCTCCCCTGAAGTACTGATGTCTTTGGTCGTTACGTAGCGGGTTCTCTTGCGGTTTCTAAAGTGGACAAAAGCCAAAGTAACCAAGAAAACACCCATTATTGCATATATAATCGGCTGTAAGACAACCTGATCGCCCCATTCATTGAAGATGGCAGAAGTCTTCCAAAGCTTGCCGTAAGCATCTTCAAAACCGATGGATGTCAAGCCGGCATTGATGGGACGCAGTATGATTTGTGGAAACGTACCCAAAATAACCGAGCCGGCAGATAAGGCCAACATGGGAATTAACATCGTAATGGGTGCTTCTTTGACATCGGCCCATTCCTCTTCTTCTTGACCCAAAAAGAAACCAAAAAGAAATTTAAAGGAATATAAAAAGGCAGCCGTACTAGAAAAGAAAACGACAATCACCAATAAGTAATGGTCACTGATAATTAAGGATTCGTACAACATCCATTTGCCAATAAATCCACCTAATGGCGGTATTCCCGCAAGGGCAATAATCGAAATCATGGCCGTCAAAAAAGTCCAAGGCATTTTTCTAATCAAGCCCGTTACTTTCCTAAAATCTGTAGTTCCTGTTTGCCGCTCCACAGCACCGACAACCATAAATAAAGCCCCTTTAAATAATCCATGCATAAAGGCCATAAACAAGCCGGCCAACATCGCCATCGGAGTGCCTATCGCCACCGCAATGACAATATAGCCCAATTGCCCCACGGAAGAGTAGGCCAATAATTTTCGGGCATCATCCTGAGCAATCGCCCAAAGCGTTGAGATGACTGCCGTAACGGCTCCCATCCAAGCAATTATATTACGTATCAGTCCGCCTTCCGGCAAATGACTCAATAGGGTAACGAAAACAATCACCATCCCATAGATTCCCATCTTCGATAAAGCACCGGAAAAGACCGATGTATAACTCATGGGTGAGTAGGCGTAAGAGCCGGGTGCCCATACATGCAAAGGCATTAAGGCAGCCTTTACAGAGAAGCCAACTAATAACAATATGGGAAGTAAAATCTGTTGACCATGAGAAATTCCAGGATAAGCATTGATAAAATCTTGAATCAGATAACTCCCCGTAAGCGAATGAATAATAACAATCGCCATCAACATTGAATAAGCCCCTAAGGCGCTGAAAATGAAGTATTTAATTCCGATTTCTTGAGTACGTGTCCCATTCATGACGACCATTAGGTAAGAAGCCCAAGTCATGATTTCCCAAAAAACAAAAAAGGATATAAAGTCATTACTAAACAAAATGCCCATCATGGCCATGATGCTCAATATGAAATTAAAATAGTAATATCCCCGTCTGGGCTTGTTTCTCATATACCCAATAGAGTATATGGCAGCAGCCACTCCTAACAGTAAAACCAAAATTGCAAAGAAATAACTAAAAGGTGTAATCCCCAATTTTAGATGAATCCCTCCCCGCATGATTTCTACAAAATGGTTGATTTTCACTTGCGTAAAAAACAAAAAGGTAGGCACGGCAATAGTCAAGACAAATAAGGCATCTTGGACTAGGTTACCCATTTTGCCTGCAAAGGCAGTCACTATGGCACCGACCAAAAAAATGATTAATATTAAAAATAGTACGTCCATTGTGCCTAGTTTTTTGTCAAAATTTCACCAATGTAATGCCCTTTGTCCATCAAGTCGTCCGCCGCTCTTTCAATCAAGCCGGTCACTAAGTCGGGATAAATACCAATCACCAAAACGATAATCGCTAAGCTCACCATGGCAATCATCGCATTAATCGTAGGCTTCTCCGGCTTCGTATTCGATTTCTTTTTAAAGAAGAAAATCCGGTTGACGAC
>JALVCY010000315.1 GCA_027009605.1 Saprospiraceae bacterium | reverse complement strand
GATTAAATATTAGCTTTTATTAAAATATATATTACATTCTTCACCCCCAACAACCCTGTCACACTAGGATTTTTTCTGCCTTTTTATCCACCAAAAAACAACTAATCCGAAGAGAACAAAAAGCCTCCCAAGATACGCCCCTATATTTATCGAGTGAAGGTTGGACAACAAAGGCGTCTCACTCCCGGAGACAATTATACCGGCCCAAAAATAAGGAATGCGTTCATTATCCGAACAGGTTTTTAGAAAATCTAATTTGGCCAATCTCAAGGCCACATCCTTGGCTTTGCCTTCTGCCAAATACCTATAAAATCGCCCCATTAATGCAGCAGTAGCCTGCTCTTCTACCTTCCACTGCGTTTGGACGACAGATGCCGCCCCCATCAAAGTAAATCCACGTGCCAGGCTAAGCGGCCCTTCTGCTCGATCTAGTTGGCCTTCTCCACTCTCACAAGCGCTCAACACAACCATGGACAATCCTTGGTTAAAACCATCCAATTCCGGTAGCAAAACATCGTCATCATAAAAAGATAGGCGGGGTTGGATTCCTCCACTTGCGTGCAAACTCAAATGCAGGATACTGGTCTTTTTCCAGTGTTGTTCAAAAGACTTTTTGGTTGCCTGTTCTCCTGAAAAGGCATTTATCTTATAATGCTTGGAGATAGCCTGAACTTCTTGGGGGCTGTATAGCAGCGTCGCTAAGTCCTCTTTATTCTTTCGATGAAATTCTACAGGATAAAAAGCTGTCACTTCATTGGAGTCGTTTGGTTTTTTCCCCTTTTGGTATTGGTATATTTTACTTGACCATGCATACAAGGTAGAATAGTCCTTAATTAAATAAGCCTCCTTATCATTTTCATGGGTCACTAAGGCGTCAAAGGCGACTAAATGCAGTTTTCCATCCGGCACCAAAATTAAACGGTTGGCTTTTGGTAAATAAGGGGCTAAACACAATTCATATAGCTCGTGACTGACCTGCACAAAGGAATCAAGTGTATTTTGATCTGAAAAAGCCTGCATCGTAAAATGGTTGTACTGCTCTATTTTTTGATCGAGTGCTTTTTTATCTAACTTAAAAACAGAAAGCCGGCTAGAAGTAACCACAAACAAATAAACATCATGTTCACCATAAAAATACTCAAAAAAAGCAGTTTTTGCGGGCAATAAAGATTGCAAGCCCTTAAGATTATAGACTTCTAAATCCTTGGCAGTCCGCCATTTGGATTCTAAATCCTTCAGTTGTCCTATATATTGCTCACGAAGGAATTTAGTATTTTGGGCGATAGTACTTTCCTCTTTGTGGGAGAGTTGAGATTCAAAGTAGTACAACTCCCTTATGGCTCCGCGCAATTCGATAATTTCGCTTTTGATGGAATCCGGGACATTGTCTTTATACCCCAACTCTTTTTGACTCAACCCTTCATACAACAAAACAGACTTATTACTTTCCGCAAAAGAAAAAGCATTCATCAAATAGGCAGACTTGGGATTCTGCTGATACAATTTCCAATAGGCATCTATACCCATTTCACTAACCCGACGTGAATCATTCAGGATTAATAGCTTTGAAGAGTTGAAAACAAATTCACTACGTAGAATTTCACTTGCCTTTTGCGCCAGCTCCAAGCTTTCTAATTCCAGCGTCCAATACTGTTGGTCTTTGGTATCCTCATAAATTTTACCAAAAGCCGTCGCTTTTCTAACCAAGGCATAGTAAATTAGATTCTCCGGATACAATTCACTCATCCGGGGTAAAACCAAAGAATCATTTATAGCCAATTGGGGAATGACTTGGCACAAGCCTTTGTGGTAATCGCAGAGTGCATCCTCATTTTTTTCCAGCGCCAAATAATAGTCTCCTCTAGCCAGATAAGCCATCGCCCGTTCGCGGTGATTGAAACTTCCCGGAATCAAGCCGCTCTTTTTAATCGCTTGATTCGCCAAAGAAAGCGCCTGCTTAAAGTCTTCTTTCTTTGCACTTATATCCGCCTTGGCCAACAACACCTCCGGCAGCATTTTACCTTTCGCCCCCTCCAGCTCGGTAATCAGCCTATCACATCTCTTTTCCGCAAGGTCATAAGCCCCTACTGCCGTTTCATTTTTAATGAGCTCCAATTGTGCCAACCATTTAGTTTCTGCATCCAACTGAGCACTCCCCAAGACATCCTGACTAAGCTTAATCGCCTCTTCAAAATGACCTTCCGATCTAAGAAGTATAGCCATGTCAACCTTAACTCCTTCCTTTCCCGGCGGCAATTCTGTGGTTGTCAGATTAAGTGCTTTGGTCAAATATATTCTTGCTTTCGCATAATCACCCAGACGAGTGTACATATTGCCTAATGAGTGATAGATCCATGCCAGTTGATCCCTGATGTCGGAGCTGGGCAGCTCATTAAAAATGGCTAAGGCCTTTTCATAGAACTTTTTTGCTCCATAAAAATCGCCTTGTCTTTTTTCTAGTTGATAGCCATACATTGAGAAATAACGCCCCAAAGATTTTTTTTCCTGCACACTCCTTACGGGACGGAATGGTTTACCAAGACCAAGCTTTATTTGGTCTTGTCCTAAGTCACCTATGAGTAAAAGCTTTTTAATGGAACACCTATGCAAATCCAGCCAAGAAGAAAGACTATCAGCCATTTCACAACGCCGAGCCAATTGAGCCACTTCACTTATATATAAATTGGAATTTTCGGAAGTCACTTTTTTTAGACACAAACGAGAAACAAGGGAATCTAGAGACCATTCCCCGTTTTGAGCCCACGCCCATCCTGATGAAAAGCTTAGAGCAATCACCACCCCCCAAATAACGACTACCCTAAATTGTTTAATAAAAGCCATGCTCCTTCGTTCCTTTCATTTTTGGACAAAAGAAACAAAAAAGCACAGCCTTTTATTCTTTCATCCTACTTCATTATTTTCCTAACAGCACCTAAAAATACAAAAAATCCCAAAGCAAACAACAATCCATAACAAAATTTATTATTTCCGCTTTCGCAAAAACTGTTATTTGACTGGGAATCACCTGATTTTGTATCCAAAAAAGTAATCAACTCCTTCTCAGAGTCTTTGTTTCGTGGTCGGTTGGGTTTTACCTTCTCCGTCATGCTAGGCTCAAAATCCCCAAACTGGACACTAGCTTCTAAAGGCTTCAAATCTTCAAAGGAGACTCCGGGCTTAGACTTTAGCTTGAATTTCAACCAACCCTCATTGTAAGCTATCCGCAAAGAATCATCAGCTGCCGTAATTAAGGCCTTTGTGATTGTCCAATGCCCCTGTCCGTCGTACTCAATCCCATCTAAATTTTCAGAGCAATCAGAAGGCGACCACTCTATTGTCTCATACGTATCCGGCAAATCCAAATTCACCTTCACCTTTCTAAC
>JALVCY010000314.1 GCA_027009605.1 Saprospiraceae bacterium | reverse complement strand
CACGACTTGGTCGTCATCATCCAACAAAGCATCTTCGACAAAAGCCAATAAGTCTTCTTGGGGATATTCGTCAAAAAACGGAGTGATGCGCTCCCTAAAATTGCCATTACCGGCAGTCATCATCTTGCCCCAATTGGCATCGTCGGCAGTTTCTAATTCTTCGGGCATCACCTGCGCCGGTAGTCCTTTTTTATTTTTAATAGATTCATAGATGACGGCTACAATAAAAAATAATAAATCCGTCTCTTCGTCCGTCAGTGTTTTCAAATCCGTAGAATACAACATCGAAATAATGGCCGGCTGCTCCGCTGCTAATTCTTTATAGACATGACTCAAATCCGCCGGCTTACCGGCAAAACGTTCTACGACTTGATCAATTACCTTTTCTGCTATCATCTCCTTTAAAATTGGTCTTTTACTTCTTCATAAACCATTTGCAAGCCCTTATCCAAATCTATCTTTGCCGTCCACCCTACTTTACGTAACTTGCTGACATCCATTAACTTACGCGGTGTTCCGTCCGGCTTGGAAGTGTCTTTCACCAAGTCACCGTCATAGCCGACCACCTTTTTTATTTTTTGCGCAAGCTCATAAATCGACAAATCCACACCCGTCCCGACATTCAAAAATCCGGCTTCATCAAAATGCTCCATCAAAAAATAACAAGCATCCGCCAAGTCATCTACATGCATAAATTCCCGCAAGGGGCTACCCGTTCCCCACAATACAACTTCTTTACTATTATTTTTTTTGGCTTCAATAAACTTGCGCATCAACGCCGGCAATACATGAGACGTTTCTAAATCATAATTATCATTGGGACCATACAGATTGGTCGGCATGACCGAAATAAAATGGTCGCCATATTGTGCCCGGTAAGCGTCGCATAGTTTAATCCCGGCGATTTTGGCAATGGCATACGGCTCATTGGTTTGCTCCAACAATCCGGTCAACAAATGCTCTTCTTTAAGTGGTTGCGGTGCCATCTTCGGATAGATGCAGGACGACCCCAAAAAGAGCAATTTCTTCACTTGATACAGGTGAGCCGCATGAATAACATTCGCTTCAATCATCAAATTATCATACAAAAACTCCGCACGATAGGTATTATTAGCCAAGATGCCCCCCACTTTAGCGGCCGCCAAAAAGACATAATCCGGCCGCTCTTGCGAGAAAAAGGCATTCACAGCCGCTTGATTACGCAAGTCCAGCTCTTTGGACGTGCGAAAGACAAAATTATTAAAACCTTCCCTTTTCAGCTTACGCCAAATAGCAGAGCCGACCATGCCCCGGTGACCGGCAATATAGATTTTGTCTGTTTTATTCATCTCCGTGGATTTTGGCGCAAAGGTACGGCTTCTTATTTAGAATTACTTGCTTTTTGAAAACCAAGGACGATTTGAAGCCTAACGGCTACTTCGACAGAGCATTAAGCCATTTCATATCTTCCTTCCATTTTTTAAGCGCCCGCTCGAAGGCGGCATTTGTTTTTGTCAATCTCAAGGTATAGGGACTACTTCTACTAATGGTTTGCAATTTCAAATCAATCGTCACCTGCCTGATGGCTCCTTCCATTTCCTCCCGGTAAGACTTATTTTTTTTATAGTCAAAAACCTGTTGGGTGGGGGATTCCAAAAAAGGACGTAATATATCCCAAACGGCCGCATATCTTTTTGAATTGGGGACTTTTCGTTTCCAATTTGGTAACGGAGCCGGTTTCTTTTTGGTACGTTTCTCTAAATCTTCTATGGCCACCACCTTCAGTTTTTGGACTAAAATCAGGTCGGCATATTTCTCCGATAATATCAATGGAACAAGAATAGTATTTACATAGCCCCGAGTCAACGACTTGGTCAATTGCTCAAAGATTTTGTCTATCAACTTCTTTTTAGTGCGCCCGCCATTGGTTTCCCAAAACGCACTAAGGATAAATGTATTTTCAATGATATTCCTAATCACTTCTTTCCGGGTTGCTTTTCTGTGATAACGCCAATCATCATTCAACCTACTCAGGCTTACTCGATGCAGATATTCCGGATATTTTTGCATTTGCGCAAGCACAAACGACTTTATTGGAGTGGATTTTATCTCCCGTGCCACTTTTAGTATTTCTAAAAAATGATTGACTCGATACACATTTTTCTTCGCCATTGCTTTCGCAAAAATAGGACTTAAATCTTCAGGTTTATAGACTTCCAATAGACGCAGCCAACTCGAAGCATCCACAGCGTCAAACTTCGCTTCCAAAAAAGCCACTGCCTTTTTGAGCAAAAAAGACTTATCTTTCATGACCGCCAAGGCCTCTGCCACAATGCTGTAATCAATACCATCGTAATCTCTTTCTTTATCCCAATTCATGTGCGCTATTAATTCCCGGACGTATTGTGGAGAATCCCACCTTCCATCGTCCCAATGCTCCACATAAAACTTCAACCATACCAACCGGTCAGCGACAGATAAATTATTCAATATAGCTTTATGCTTGCTTTTCGGCCATAAAACAACAGCACCGTAGTAGTACCAGTAATCAATAGTCATCCCTGTATTTCCGGTATAACCTTCCTGATCCTCCTCACTAGGTTCCCCTTCTCCGATTTCAAAATCGGCGAGCAAATGCTCCGAATCCAAATTAATATGACCCAAATCGGGCATCTCATCATCCACCCAATCTTTAATAGACGTAGTTTCTTCATATATCTCCCCCATATCTCCATCACCATGGTTATCGCAGTCGTATCTCTCATAATAAAAATCGTCTTCCAATTCTCCACTTTGATAGTGAGTCACCAACGCCAACTTAGCAAAATATCCGGCCTGCTCGGCAGCTTGCAATAAAGCTTTGACTCGAGGCAAATCACTGCCTTTCAAAGCATCCTTGGAAAAATTCGCCGGAGTGTAGTGATGCTCCAACAAGATAACTTTGGGCTGGTCTGTAAAAGAAGATGCCCAAGATGCCAGCAATTTAGCGAGCTTCCCGACTTGCGTCGAAATAATGGCACTACTAAAAACTTTATTGGCAGAAGACGATTGCACCAAATTGTAGGTCAACACCATTCGATAACCGGAAGTAATAGGCTTGACCTCGTGATCACAATCTGCAAAAAAACCGGCAAAAGGTATCTGATAGGGGTTCGCTTCCGCAAAATGAATCCGCTCTTCTTCCCCATCAAAACTTACTATCAATTCTCCTCCGGTATGGGCGGAGGGCAAATTAACCACCAACGTCCCAAACATATCTTTCTCCTTCTCCGAATCCTTATGCCGGACAAAGAAATCTCCTTTCTCATAAATTAAAAGCTTGTACAAGGAGGCTTCTATCTCACACCCATCTAATCCGAGTCCTTTCTTCACATCCTTCAGAACACGGTCAATAAAACGGAACCAAGC